>JBCCWM010000349.1:0-5125 GCA_039193505.1 Pseudomonadota bacterium
CGGCCGGCACCTCAAAGAGCGTCGCGCCGAGGCCCGGCCCACCGGTCAAGCGCTGCCGTGGCCACCCTCCCGGACCACCGTGCCTTCACTCTCCAACTCGTCCGTCCAAGCGGAGGTGGCCGGCGCCGCGCGGGCCCTCTGTCGTCATCCATCCCGCCGCGACTCCACCAAATCGATGAGCGCAACTTGCCGCTCAAGATGCGCCTCTTGGAACGCCCGCAGCGCTTTCGGTGGCGATGTCGACGCCTCAAACAAGCGTTCGAGGTGTTCGACCGCACCGCGCCAGCCGGCCGCCCTCGGCCACACTGTGCTCGGCCCGCGCGGTTGGGCATCGGTCTCACGGGCGGCGACATGTGGCCCAAACGTCGCGACAAACGAGAAGAGCGTTCTCCCCGCCTGCGCAGGCTGGTCTTAAACCTCATGCTCCCGTCGCATGCAGCGGCCCGCCGGCTCCTTCAGGTCAGTCAGGCGCTGACGATCGACCCGCGCCGTTCGCCCAGTGATGGCGGAAGAGCCCGCCATCTCGCAGGTCAAACTCGGTGACGGGGCGATCCACCAGCGACCCATGCCCGCCTTGGTGCTGATCAGGGGCCAGACTTCGGCCATCGCCGCGTCGAGGAGGCGCGTGCTTGGCCGGAACTCGCGCAACCCGATCAAGCTGGAAGAAGGCATGCACTGGCGTTGCCCTCGAAACCGGTCTGCTCCTGATTTGCCTAAGGTCTCCGATCCGCCGATCCGCCGATGCGACCCAAAGACACGAACCCCGTCAAACCACACCGAGAGGTCACAATAAACTTGACTTAAATTGTCGCTCTTGGGAAGGCCGGTTCGACGGCCACCCAGTTTCTTTGCCCGGCAGCTATCACAAGCTCAAGGCTGGAGGGGTCCGTGCTGCTCAGAACGTCGTCTATCATCGCAATTGTTGTCGCCGCGGCGCCGGCCCATGCGCAGGATCCGTTTGTTCTCGATCCGGTGATCTTTTCCTCCGGTCTCGATCAAGTGGCGAGCGACACGCCGCAATCCGTCTCGGTCGTCGATCAGGAGGATCTCGAGCGCGAACAGCCGACGACGATTGGCGATGCTCTGACCGATTTGCCGGGGGTCAAGGCCTTCGGGACGGACCGCGTCCTCGGCGAGAGGTTCAACATCCGCGGCTTTGGCCAGGACCTCGACGGCGGTGATGAGAACCGCCTGATCATCACGGTCGACGGCGCGACCAAGTTCTACCAGCAATACCGCCTCGGCGCGCTCTTCACCGAGCCCGAGCTCTACAAGCGCGTCGAAGTGCTGCGCGGTCCGGCCTCCTCGACGCTCTATGGCTCGGGGGCGCTCGCCGGGGTCATCACGCTCGAGACGAAGGACGCGTCGGATTTCCTCGAGGGCGATGACCGCTTCGCCCTCCGCCAGAAGCTTGAGTACACATCGAACGGCGAAGGCGGCCTGACGAGCACGATCCTTGCGGTCCGACCGACCGACAATTTTGAGATCCTGGGCGCCTTCACCTATCGCGACAACGACGATCTCGAGGATGCGGACGGAAACGAGATCGCGGGCTCAGCCTTCCAGGCGCCGTCGGGTCTGGTGAAAGCCAAGCTGACCTTCGGCGACGACAGCGCGCACGCGATCAGCGGATCCTACCAGATCTGGAGAACGGACGAAGACGAAGGGGAGTACGAACAGACCACCTCCGGCAACGCGGCATTCGGCCTCGTGGACCGTACGGTGACCGACCAGACTGCGACACTGAAGTATGAGTATGCCCCCCCCGGCAGCAACTTGATCGATCTCGAGGTGCTGCTCTCCTACTCCGACACGCAGGTCGAGCAGGAGAACGCGACAAACCCGTTCTTCATCCCCAGCACCCTCTTTGAGGACAGCGACTACGCCTACGAGACCTATCAGGGCCGGATCGAGAACCGCTCCGTCCTGGCGATCGGCGAGACCGACGTGTTTCTGACCTACGGCGTGCAGGCCAGCTACCAGGAGCGGGTCGGCGAGGCCGAGAGCGGCTTCATCGCCTTCCAGCCGGGTGGCACCGACACCAAGTTCGCGGGCTACGCCCAGGCCGAGATCGTCTTGCCCTTCGGCCTCACCCTGATCCCGGGGCTTCGCTATGAATACTCGGAGCTGGAGCCCGACAATCTGAACACGACCTTCAGCGAGAGCGTCAGCAACACCGCGATCTCGCCGAAGCTCGCCGCACTTTACGAAGTGACCGAGCAGGTGAGCGTCTTTGGCTCGGTCGCCTACACCGAGCGGCTGCCCGTTCTCGACGAGGTCTTCGACGGCAACAGCGGCAACCTCGATCTCGAGCCCGAGACAGCGTTCAACTACGAGGTCGGCGCGTCCTTCTCCGGCAACAGCATCCTCCAGGACGGGGATGCGTTGGTGGCGAAGGCGACCTATTTCCGCAACGAAGTCGACGACCTGATTGAGCGGGAAACCCAAGCCGATCCGTTCAGGAATGTGGCGGAGGCGACGATTCAGGGCATCGAGATCGAGGCGGCCTACGATTCGGAGTTCGTCTTCGGAAGCCTCGCCTACACGCGGATCCGCGGCGACGGACGGGAGTTCGAAGACAGCCCGACCGAGCCACTGACCGAGATCCCGGCCGATGAGGTCGCTCTGACCGTCGGCGGACGTCTGCCCCAGTACGACTTCGAGACCGGGGTGCGGAGCGTGTTTGCTTTCGATCAGGACGACTTGCCCGACGGCACCGAAGAGACACCGGGCTATGGCGTCTTCGACCTGTTCGCAAGTTGGAAGCCGCAGACCACCGTTCTCGCGGGAACGGAGGTCCGCTTCTCGGTCGAAAACGTCTTCGATCGGCAGTATCGTGAGCACTTGTCGAACGATTTCGCGCGCGGCCGCACCTTCCGCGTTGCCCTTGCAAGGACGTTCTAGTCGGGAGACGTGAATGTCAGACACCGCCTCCGGACCGCCAACATGGTTCGATCTGACGGTCGCAGACGCGGACGCTGTCCGAGACTTCTATGCGTCCGTCTGCGGCTGGCGGGCTGAACCGCATGACATGGGGGAGTACAGCGACTTTACCATGCATGCGCCCTCGGGGGAGGCTGTGACCGGGATTTGCCACGCGAGGGGAGTCAACGCGGCCCTTCCCCCGGTCTGGATCCCGTACTTCCGTGTCCCGTCACTCACCGAGGCGGTGGAGCGTGCGGTCGCGGGCGGCGGCACCGTCCTCGACCATCGTCCGCACCCCAAGGCCGAAGACCAGGGCTTCGCGGTCATCTCCGATCCGGCGGGCGCGGTGTGCGCAGTCTGGGCGAAGGGCCCCGACGAGGGCTAGAAACCGCGGGGTCTCGTGGTACAGTTCTGCTGACCGAAGCGAGGCCGCATCATGCCCAAGCAGGACATTGCCAAGATCAAATTCTCGGTGGTCTATCCCCTCTACGTCCAAAAGGCCGAGCGGAAGAACAGAACCAAAGAGGATGTCGATCGGATCATTTGTTGGTTGACCGGCTACGAGCCGGACGGCCTTGCGGCGCAGGTCGAGGCCGAGAGCGACATTGGCGCTTTCTTCGCCGCAGCGCCCCGGATCCACCCGAACAGCGCCTTGATCAAGGGTGTGGTCTGCGGCGTTCGGGTCGAGGAGATCGAAGATCCGCTGATCCAGAAGGCCCGCTACATGGACAAGCTGATCGACGAGTTGGCCAGGGGAAAGGCCATGGAGAAGATCCTGCGCGCCTGAGGAGCGGCCCCCAAAACGAAGCGCCGGATCACCTCCGACCGTGCGGGCTCGGCGCGTCCGGCTCAGCACGAGGCCAATCAAGTCCGCCCGGCATCCCACCACGTTGCACGCCCGATGCGTCTCACGCCCAGTGCGAAGATGCACAGGGATCGCCCGCCTGTGAAGCGATCCGCGTGGCGCGTCCGACCGCGTGACCGCCCAGGATCGTGATCCCGCAGCACCGTGGGGTCAGGAGCGCCCCTGCAGTGGCTTCGAGCGAAAGCGCCACGCCCTTCGCCTTGCTGAGATCGGCAGCACGGCGCGACAGACCGAGACTGACGTCGGCCGGCGCAACAGCGCCGACAAAGCCGTGCTCCGGCTGAGGGAGGCCTTCCCGGACCGCCTCACGGCGCGGACCTTCTGTGCGCAGATCGCTGAGATGAACGTCGCGACTGCCGTGGCCAACGGGGCGACCCGAGCGTCGAAACCCATGCTGGTTCGAATGCCGAGACCCAAGGCAGAAGGAAAGGCGCAGCCTACGGGAGCCATGCAACAAGGCCGCGCGTCGCCGATCCCGCGCTGATCGAGAAGATCATCGCCATCCGCCGAGCTCAGCGCGAAGCGGTGATACTCTCAGACGGCGTGGGACAGTATCTCGCGGGACGTTGGAGACCCGTCAAACGCACCATCGAAGCAGGTAAGCTGACGCCACTCGCCTGTCCGGACGATCAACGTGGCAACAGGTTGTGACACACTCCATAGCATACACTTAAAACTATGCCATGATCTGCCAAAAGACTTTAAGTTAAGTGATAATACATCGTGACCAAAGCGATAAAGGATCCACAACTCATTGTTCTGGACGAAACAATGGCCGGTCGCAGTGGGGTGATCCCGAAGAAAGCTGGATTGACTTCGTTGTTTCATATGGAAACCGACGCGTTTGACTTCACGTCGGAACAGGAGAGTGCCGAGGTCGCGTTGCTGTTGCCAGCGGTCCAATCGGCACGTGAAGCAGTCCGAACGCCTACCCAACGGGATCCAGCGCGGGGTGCCGATGATGCGGCCGACAGCGACATCCTTGACGATCCTTTTGGCGTCGACACGCTGGTCCGGTCGGACATGGGGTGAGCGTGGGCGGGTCCGAAACAGTCCAGCAGGCTGCGGCGCCGGAGCATTGCTCCCATGGACAACGTTTTTCGCCCTTGTCTTGGTTCAGTGCGTTCGAACCATCTTAGGTTTCGGAGATCGGATCGCCCTCTTCCCCACGGCATTCGGTGCGTTCAACTCCACGGTCCGAGCGCCGCACGTCCGGGCCGTGAGGCGGCCGCGGAGAATCCGTTTGGGTCTCGACATCGCCGCCCCGGCAGTATTGCGCAGGCCGCAGCCAGTCTCCGAGAGAGCGCCGGTGCCGCGGGATCACGGTCCTGGACG
>JBCCWM010000350.1:0-5116 GCA_039193505.1 Pseudomonadota bacterium
CCGGGACACCGAGAGCGCCCCAACATGCCCCCGACCGCCCAGCCTCGACCCGGACCCGACCGCCACCCGCGGCCGGCGCATCCATGGCCCCCCGACAGCCCATCACATCGCATCCAAACCCCTCTCGCACATGCCGCGGTCTAGGCACGACGGGGCCGTTTGTTCACCCTCCGAGAGCGGCTCTGAGGTGACACTGGTGGACGCGTGATGTGGTCAAGACACGATCGTCCGCGGGGCAGTGCCTGACCCTGACATTGCGGAGCAGGGCCGCGGCCCTCATCCGCCGAGAAAACTCGCCCGGACCTCGGGGTCGGCGAGGAGCGCCTCGCCTGTGTCCGTAAACCGGTTCCGGCCCTGCACCAGAACATAGCCGCGGTCGGCGATGTTGAGGGCCTGGCGCGCGTTTTGTTCGACCATCAGGACTGCGATGCCTGTGCGGGCGACCTCGAGGATCCGGTCGAAGAGCTCGTCCATCACGATGGGCGAGACGCCGGCGGTCGGCTCGTCGAGCATCAGGACCTCGGGCTCCGTCATCAGCGCGCGCCCGACAGCCACTTGTTGGCGCTGCCCGCCCGAGAGCTGGCCCGCAGGCTGTGCGGCCTTCTCGGCGAGGACTGGGAAGAGGTCGAAGACTCGTCCGATCGCAGGCCCGATGTCGTCGTCTCGAATGAACGCGCCCATCTCGAGGTTCTCGCGCACGGTCATCGAGGGAAAGACGTTCTTCGTCTGCGGCACAAACCCCATGCCGGCCCGCACCCGGTCCTGGGGGCTCAGCCCCGAGATCTCCCGGTCGCCGAGCCGGACGGAGCCTGCGCGAAGCGGCAGCATCCCGAAAAGCGCCTTCATCGCGGTCGACTTGCCCGCACCGTTGGGTCCGACGATGACCGCGATCTCCCCTTTTTTCACGGCGATCGTGCAGGCGTGGAGGATGTCGGCCGCGCCGTACCCTCCGGTCATCTCTTCGCCGATGAGAACTGTCATGCCTCGACGCGCACTCGGTCCGCGAACGCCCGGGGCGTGTCGGTGGAGATGGTGCCTATGGAGAAGGTCAGCGCCTGCACGGTCTCGAAGAGACGAAAGGTGTTTGCCATCACCAGAGCGAGAACGACCGCTTGACCCGGGTGCGTCTCGTCCGTCGCCTTGATGACGGGGATCTCAAGCGCGCCGCCGAAGGCCCCGGCCCCGCTCGAGATCCGGGTCTTGCGCATCCCGGCAGCGCCGATTGCGTCCTCGGCCCGATCGCCAAACCCCGAGGCGGGGTCACCACAGAGGTCCGCCGGTCGACCGACGACCGGCGCTCCCGCGATCATGGGGTGGGTCGCGGCCGCTGAGGCCAGAGCCGGAGGCGGGACGAGATCCCTCATTGCACCACTTTGTTCTTGAGACCGGTGCCGAGATAGGCCTCGATCACGCGCTCGTCGGCGCGGACTTCGGCCGCTGCCCCATCGGCGAGCACGCGGCCCTCGGCCATCACGATCACCCGCTCGCACCGGCGGGAGATGAAGTCCATGTCGTGCTCGATCATACAGAAGGTGTAGCCGCGCTCTTTATTGAGGCGCTGGATTGCGTCGCCGATGGTGTTCAGAAGCGTGCGGTTCACGCCTGCGCCGACCTCATCGAGGAACACGATCCGCGCGTCGACCATCATCGTGCGGCCAAGCTCCAAGAGCTTCTTCTGCCCGCCCGAGAGATTGCCGGCGCGCTCATCGGCGACATGGGAGATCTCGAGGAAGTCAAGGACCTCGTCAGCGCGGCGGCGCACATCGGCCTCTTCTGCGCGGACACGGGAGGGTTGGGTCCAGGCCTGCCAGAGTGTCTCCCCCGATTGGCCGCCGGGGACCATCATCAAATTGTCCCGCACGGTGAGCGACGAGAACTCATGCGCTATCTGGAAGGTCCGCAGAAGACCTTTCGAAAACAGGGCATGGGGGGGCAGACCCGTGATCTCCTCCTCCCCCAGGAAGACATGGCCGGAGGTCGGGCGGAGGTGGCCGGCAATCACGTTGAAGAGCGTGGTCTTGCCGGCGCCGTTCGGGCCGATGAGGCCGGTGATGGAGCCCGGCGCGACCTCGATTGAAGCGCCGTCGACGGCACGGATGCCGCCGAAATGCATGCAAAGATCGCTGACCCGGATCATGCGCGACCAGGGGCGCGGACGCCCCCGGAGGCCTCAGCGGAACTGAACTGTTTCGTAAGCGCCGCCGTCCACGATGAACTCACGGTAGCTGCCCGCGGCCTCACCGGGGCCGATCAGCTCAACATTGGTGGCGCCGACATAGTCGATCTCGCCGCCGCCCGCGAGGATCTCGAGGCCTTTGGCGAGCTCACCCGGGAGGATCGGCTCCCCCGGGGCGTTCGCCACGTCGAGGAGGTTTGCCGCCACCGTTGCGCGATCGGCCGCGCCGCCGGCTTGCATCGCAAGGGCGATGAGCGCGCCTGCGTCGTAGCTCTCCCGCGTGAAGGCGCTGTCGCCGTTGACGCCGGCCGCCTCGGTCAGCGCGGCAAAGGCGTCAGCGCCGGCACCTTCCGACCAGGGGACGGAGCCAACGGTCCCCTCGATGTCTGCGCCGAGCGTCTCGATCAGACTGTCGGCGAACATACCATCGCCGAGTGCAAAGAGGTCGAAAGCGCCCGTGTCTATGGAGGCCTGCATGATGCCGACACCGCCCTGGTCGGCATAGCCGAGCACGACGAGCACGTCGCCCCCCGCGGCTGCCAGCGCGCCCACCTCGGCCGAGTAGTCACCCTTGCCATCCTCATGTGGCGCGCTGATCGACACCGAACCGCCCAGGCCCTCATAAGCCGCGATGAAGGCGTCAGCGAAGCCTTTGCCGTAGTCGTTGTTGGTGTAGGTGACCGCCACTTCGCTGACCCCGCGATCGTTCAGGATGTTGGCAAGGACGTCGCCCTGGCGCGCATCCGATGGGGCGGTGCGGAAGAAGAGACCATTGTCATCTATTGTCGACAGCGCAGGCGACGTCGCCGACGGCGAGACCATCACCACACCGTTCGGGATCGCCACATTGTTCGCGATTGCCGTCGTCACGCCGGAGCAATCGGCGCCCATGATCGCCGCCACGCCGTCGGCGGTGATCAAACGCTCGGCCGCTGCGCTCGCCGCGCCCGCATCGACACAGGTGCTGTCGGCGCGGACCGGTACAATCGCCTTACCGTCGAGGAACAGGCCCGAGTCCGAGACCTCCGTGAAGGCAAGCTCCGCGCTGTCGGCCATCTGGGGCGTCAGCGATTCAATCGGGCCCGTGAAGCCGAGGATGATGCCGACTTTGACCTCATGCCCGCCGGCAGTGGCGGCGCCCGCGACGCCAAGCGTTGCCGCACTGGCCAGAAGAAGCGTTCTCATTGTGGTGTCCCCTCTGCCGGTTCCCGATCGACGCCGCGCGTGTGCGACCATGCCGGTCGGTTGTCTGATCCCGGCGAGATTTTAGGCGAACGGCCTCGAAGTGCAATACAAAGGGCGTCCGTGGCCCTTGGCACGGTGCTGCAACACAGCGTCACCGCAAGAGGTCTTTCATTTCGATGAAGCTCAGGCGAGTAGGCTTTGCATTTCCCGCATGACCGCTTTTCCCGTTGAGCCATTGTTAGCGCTGTCATGCCCAATATATTGCAGCGCAGAAGAGGGGTGAGCGACCCCCACGCACAGGATGCCAGCTTCGAGAGGACCACGCCATGGCGCCCCTTGGGACGCACATCCGGCGCCTTGCGGGCCATGCCGAGCCCGCGCTGATCCGCGCCAAGACTGCCGACCGGCGTGACCGCTGGTCACCCCGAATGCCGACGCGCGCTGCCGACTTTGACCGTTGCGCGCATTCCGATGCGACGCCCAACCGCGTCGCGCTTGTCTGAGACGAAAGGACACCTGAGATGACCCAGATCAACACCACCGCACCGCGCGGCTTCGCCATTCCCGCCCTCGCACCGCTCTTCTCCGAGCTGCGTGCCCGCTTTGAGCGGAGCCGCCGCTACCGCGAGACGTTCGACGAGCTGAACCGGCTGAGCGACCGCGAACTGACCGACCTCAACATCTCGCGCGCCGACATCCACCGGATCGCGCATGAGGCAGTCTACGGTTGAGCCTCAAAACGGCACGCCGTCATCGGCGGTAACATAGGCCGCGACCACGTTTTTGGTCCCGGCCTTTTCGAAGGCGACCGTAAGCTTGTCGCCTTCGATCTCCTGGATCACGCCATAGCCGAACTTTCGGTGAAAGACCCGGGCGCCGAGCTCGAAGGGTGACACCGCTTCCGCGTCGATCACCATGTTCCGCGCCTCCGAGGGCTGCCTGGTCTGGCGCATCTGCCCCCGCGCAGCCATCCGCCGCCAGCCCGGAGAATTGTAGGCATCCGAGCGGCTTGCCTTCTCATGCAGCGCCGAGCCCGGCATCCCCTCGACAGCGCCCGCAAATCCTCCGCCATGGAGACCCGGCGGTGTCAGCACGTCGACATGCGCCTTGGGCAGCTCATCGACGAAGCGGGATGGCATGGCGGATTGCCACTGATTGTAGACCCTGCGGTTTGCGGCGAAACTGATGGTGCAGAGCGCCTCCGCCCGGGTGATGCCGACATAGGCGAGGCGCCGCTCCTCCTCGACCCCTTTGAGCCCGCTCTCGTCCATCGCGCGCTGAGACGGGAAGAGGCCATCCTCCCACCCTGGCAGGAAGACGCATGGAAACTCCAGCCCCTTGGCGGCGTGAAGCGTCATGATCGAGACCTTCTCGCCACCCTCCACTTCGCCATTGTCCATCACAAGGCTCACATGTTCGAGGAAGCCCTGCAGGTTCTCGAACTCACCGAGGGCCTTGACCAGCTCCTTCAGGTTCTCAAGCCGACCGGGTGCCTCCGGGCTCTTCTCGTTCTTCCAGAAATCGGTGTAGCCCGCCTCATCGAGGATGATCTCGGCGAGCTCGACATGATCGCGCCCTTCGGTGAGCATCGCAGACCATCGGTCAAACCCTTCAATCAACTGGCCGAGCGCCGAGACGGCGCGTCCCGGCAGCGCCCGGTCCCGAACCGCGATCCGCGCCCCGTCGAGAAGGCTGACCCCGTTCTCGCGCGCGATCTGGTTGATCGTCGCCTGTGCCTTGTCGCCGAGGCCCCGC
>JBCCWM010000351.1:0-5111 GCA_039193505.1 Pseudomonadota bacterium
ACCGAAGAGGCAGAGGCCCGCGCCGATGTCTCCCAGGCAGACGCCGCGCAACTCCTCGCCGTCGAGGAGCTTGCGGCGGCCGAAGCACAACGCGACCTCAGGAGCCAGGCGCTCACACGTCAACGCGATCTCCGTGCCAGGGGGGCCGCAACGGCCGCTGCGGAAGAGACGGCCGAACTTTCGCTTGCCCAGGCGGAGCAATCGCTTGTGGGCCGGCGCCAAGCGCTCGCCCAGGCGGATGCGACGCTCGAGCGGTCGCGGATCACGCTCGAGCGGCGGGAGATCAGCCGCGAGGAGGCTGCGCGCGACCTGGCGGACACAGTCGTCACAGCGCCCTTTGGTGGGCGGATCGGCGAGATCTCGGGCGTGCTCGGTGGGTTGGTGACGGCGAATGAGCAGCTTGGGACGCTTCTCGATCCGGGTGCGCTCGAAGTTGCGTTCCGCGTGTCGACGGCTGAGTTCGCGCGTCTTGCGGCCGCGGGCTCCGCTGCGGGGCAGCCGGTTCTTGCGCGCCTCTCGATGGGGGCCGAGACGGTTGCGATCCCGGGGCGCGTGGATCGCGCGGGCGCCGAGGTCGGCGACATGCAAAGCGGCCGTGTCCTTTACGCTCAACTTGAGGGGCGCCAGGCCGCAACGCTGCGTCCCGGTGACTTTGTCGTGGTGGAGATCGAGGAGCCGCCGCTCGACAACGTGGCGGTCATCCCGGCCCGCGCAATCAGCGCTGCGGGCGAGCTTTTGCTTCTCGGCGCAGAGGATCGGTTGGAGCTCGCCCGAGTGTCGATCCGGCGCCGGCAGGGCGATGACGTGATCGTCGGCGACGTGCCGTTCGGGCGGGAGGCGGTGGCGGAGCTCTTGCCGCAGCTCGGCGCCGGCGTGAAAGTGCGCCCGATCCGACCCGCGGCCGAGGGCAGCGCCGTCCGGCTCGATGCCGCGCAGCGCGCGCGCCTCCGTGCGCTTGTCGAGGCCGACGCGGGTCTGCCTGAAGCACGGCGCGCCGCCCTTCTGACAACGCTGGAGGGCGAGACGGTCTCGGCGGAGCTCGTGACCCGGCTCGAGGCGCGTGCCGGCACCGCCGGCTCGGCCACCTTGGCCCTCGATGCCGCCCGGCGTGCCCGGCTGATCGCCTATGTGGAGCGCAACGAGCGGATGCCTCCGGACGTGAAGGAGCGTCTCCTCGGAGAGCTCAACGGCGACGAGGTGCCGCGGACCACCGTCGAGCGGCTCGAGCGTCGGATGGGCGGCTGAGATGTCAGGTCCCCTTGGCCCCGTCAGCCGGCGCGGCGTGGGCGCGGGCGTCATCGCCCCCGCGCCGCGTGTTGCCTTGCGACGCTGCGTTGGGGCGCTGGAAGCTGGGGCCGACCAGGGCGTGCCGACACCACCCGGCGATGTGGGCCTCCGGTCTCGGTCGCGGCGCGATGTGGCCCGCACGTCGGCCGGAACCGTGCCGACCGCCATGCGCAAGTCAGCCGTCCTCGAGACCCGCGACAGTCCAGAGAGGACATGTGCCGATCCGGCAAGGTGTAGCGTGAGGGTTCGGGGCCGCGTGTTGTCACGGCTGGGCACGGCCGGCTCTGAGCGAGGAGGGGGCTCACCATGTCTCTGATGCCGGTCGGAGCGCGCGGCTTGCTCTCCTATTTCACGCGCCACAGGACGGCGGCCAACATCCTCCTGGTCGTTATGCTGGCGCTCGGGCTGGCGTCGCTGACGCAGATCCGCTCGCAGTTCCTGCCCGACATCATCGAGGACGAGATCGACATTGAGGTCGTTTGGGACGGCGCGGGACCCGAAGATGTAGACCGCGCAGTCGTTGCCGTGCTCGAGCCGACGCTCCGCGGCATCGAGGGGGTTGCGGCCTCTGAGGCGGTTGCGCGCGAAGGGCGCGCAAGCATTGAGCTCACGTTCGAGCCCGGCTGGGACATGGCGCGCGCCAATGAGGAGGTCACCACCGCGCTCGGTCTCGCCGGCAACTTGCCCGATGGCGCCGAAGATCCCGAGATCCGCCGCGGCTCCTGGCGGGAGCGGGTGACCGACGTGGTGATCTCGGGCCCCGTCGACCGCGAGATCCTCGGCCGCTATGCCGATGAGTTCATCGCCCGGCTCTTCCGCGAAGGCATTCCGAGGACCGCGATCCGCGGGGTCTCTGCCCCCACTGTCGATGTGCGCGTGCCCGAAGCGGAGCTCATCCGCCATGACGTCACGCTGGCCGAGATCGCCGCGGCCATCGGCGAGGAGGCGGAAACAGACCCTGCAGGCGATGTCGCAGGCGGCACCAGCCGCGTGCGGACGGGCATTGAGAAGCGCGAGGCCGATGAAATCGCCGCCCTCGTCGTGCGCTCGAACCCCGACGGCTCGAAGCTCACCGTGGGGGACGTCGCTGAGATTGAGGTTCTCGGCGCTCTCTCGGGCCGGGCCTACTACAAGGGAGAGAACCCGGCCGTCTCGATCCGCGTCGACCGCGCCCCCGATGGCGACGCCATCAAGATGCAGGCAACCGTCGAGGCTGTCGCGGCCGAGATGGAGCTGACCCTGCCCTCTGGCGTGCAGGTCGAGCTGATCCGCACGCGGTCGGAGGCCATCACCGACAGGCTGAACATCCTTCTAGAGAACGGGCTACTCGGCCTAGGCCTTGTCGTCGTGCTCCTCTTCCTTTTCCTGTCGGCGCGGACGGCCTTTTGGGTGGCGATGGGGATCCCCGTTGCGATGATCTCGACCATCGCGGTGATGTTTGCCTTCGGGCTTACGATCAACATGGTCTCGCTCTTTGCGCTGATCATCTGCCTCGGGATCGTGGTCGACGATGCCATCGTTGTGGGGGAGCACGCGGACTTTCGGGCGCGCACTCTCGGCGAACCGCCGGTGATCGCGGCCGAACGGGCGGCCCTCAGGATGTCGCTGCCGGTCCTCTCGGCGACCATCACCACGGTGATTGCCTTCTCCGCCCTCCTGGTGATCGAAGGGCGGTTTGGGGCGCTTGTCTACGCGCTCCCGTTGACTGTGGTTGCGGTGCTGACCGCGTCCCTGATCGAGTGCTTTCTGATCCTGCCCAACCACATGGCGCACTCCGTCGTCCGCGAGGGCCACGAGCCCTGGTACGATTGGCCGAGCCGGCAGGTCAACCGCGGATTTCAGTGGTTTTGCAGGCGGATCTTCCGACCTGTGATGCACGTCGTCCTCCGCGCGCGCTACCCGCTCTGTGCGTTTGCGATCTTTGCGCTCGCAAGCTCGGCCGCTATGTTCGCCAGGGGCGATGTCACGTGGCGGTTCTGGAACGCACCGGAGCGGGGATCGATCTCGGGCAACTTCGCGATGCTGCCGGGGGCGAGCCGGGACGACACGATCGCCATGATGCGCGAACTGCAGCGCGCGACGGATGTCGTTGCCGCGCGCTATGCGGCGGAGCATGGGGCGGATCCGCTCACATTCGTTCTCGGTGAAGTGGGCGGCACAACGGGCCGCGGGCTCTCCGGGCAGGACAGCAAGGATGCCGACCTTCTCGGCTCAATCGCGATAGAGCTGATCGATGCGGATCTCAGGCCCTATTCCTCCTTCGCCTTCTTGGGCGATCTGCAGGAGGAGGTCGTCCGCCACCCGCTGCTCGAGACGCTGTCCTTCCGCGGCTGGCGTTCGGGGCCCGGCGGCGATTCCCTCCATGTCAAACTGTCGGGCGCTGACGCGCGGGTTCTGAAGGAGGCCGCGCAGACCCTCATCACCGAGATGTCGGCCTTCCCCGAGGTCTCCGCGCTCGAGGACAGCCTGGCCTACGACAAGACCGAGCTTGTTCTCGATCTCACACCCCTCGGGCAGGCGATGGGGTTCACAATCGACGGGGTCGGGCGGGAGCTGCGGCAGCGCTTGGGCGGCATAAAGGCGGCGGAGTTTCCCGTGGGCCCGCGCGAGGGTCGGATCGAGGTCGGTCTGCCCGAGAGCGAACTCACCGCCGACTTCCTCGACCGCACACGCCTCCGGACGCCCGACGGCGCCTATGTCGCGCTGGGAGAGATCGTCACCGTCACATCGGAGCTCGGCTTTTCCACGGTCAGGCGAGAGAACGGCGATCAGGTGGTCACAGTCTTCGGAGACATCTCCGAGGATGATCCGGTCCGGGCGGAGGCCGTGCAGACCGCACTCGAACGCGATGTGCTGCCCGCGATCGCCGAGCGGTACGGGATCTCGCATGAACTCGGCGGTCTCGCGGAGCAGGAGCGGGAGTTTCTGACCGATGCCCTGGTCGGCTTCCTCCTCTGTATGCTCGGGATCTACGTGACGCTGGCCTGGATCTTCTCGAGCTGGTGGCGCCCGTTTGTCGTGATGGCCGTGATCCCCTTCGGTTTGATCGGCGTGATCTGGGGACATTATCTTTGGGACATTCCGCTCTCGATGTTCTCGATCGTCGGCATGATCGGGATGAGCGGTATCATCATCAACGACTCGATTGTTCTGATCACCACGATCGATTCCTATGCGCGGAACCGCGCCCTCTTGCCGGCGCTGATCGATGCTGTGACGGACAGGCTTCGTCCGGTGCTGCTGACCACGCTGACGACGGTTCTTGGCCTGACACCGCTCCTCTACGAAACATCCCGCCAGGCGGAGTTTCTGAAGCCAACCGTGATCACGCTCGCCTACGGTCTCGGCGTCGGCATGTTCCTTGTGCTGCTGATCGTGCCCGCGCTGGTGATGTTCCAGCGGGATGTGGGCGATCTTATTGCGGCCGCGCGCCGTGGCCTCGGCGGTCAACGCCTGCCGGCGCGGCTCCGCTGGGGCCTGCGGGGCTCAGCGGCGCTCTCGCTGCTGGTGGTGGCTGCGACGGCGGGTGTCCAGGCGGTGACAGGGGCGCTGCCGATGCCGCTCGCCGCCCTTTTCGGTCAAACGGGGGCGGTGGCGGCCATGGCGACCGGCCTGCTGATTGTGCTCCTTGGCAGCGCAGCGGCGCTTGCTCCGTTCCGGCGCCGCTAGTGGAGCGACTCCATCGCTTGGACCCCTCGGGCTCGAGCGGCGATGGTCGCGTCGGGATCGGCGCGCCGGACGGAGGGTTTGGCCTCGGTCGCGGTGCGGTCGGCGATGAACCGGTTGATCGCAGCCTGAAGGTCTTGGACAGAGTGGACGACACC
>JBCCWM010000352.1:0-5105 GCA_039193505.1 Pseudomonadota bacterium
ATGTAGTCGCCGAGTGGACGGGATGAGTACGTGCCCTCAACTTCTGCGGCAAAGTCCAGGAAAACAACGTCGCCAGGGTCAACCTGGATGATGGTGGGACCGCCGTCCGTGACCCAATTGGCGGAAATGTAGACCGACACTGTATCTGGCGTGCCGTTGGTTGCGTCGACCGGGCTCGTCGTGTCGTCGTATAGTGCAACATCGGTCATAGCTGGTCCCCAAATGCATGTCCCCCATCCACTCGATACCCGATCCGGGCCCAAAATGGTGCAATTGATGACTTTGTTTCAGAAAACTTGACCGTCGCTGCGGCGGCGGTCCTGCTCAGAAGAGGATGTGGACGTACTCAACCTCCTCGACGTCCGCACGTCGAATGGTGGTGTCGTTGACAAGGCTCACCGCGCTCGCCAGAACCTCCGTCTCGCCGAAGAGCGCCTCCGCCCGCCAGCCCTCCAACAGCACCCGATGCGCGGGCGACACCGTGGTCTCGCCATGATCGCCGAGGGCGCCGGCCGCCATCGTCACAGGGCGCTTCTCCGGGAACTGTGCAAGTGTCTCGGCGGAGAGCGTCGTGGACCCGATCCAGCGGATGGGCTGGGGGCCGTGGTCGCGGGTCGTGACAAGGTCTCCCAAGCGGAGGGTTTCGATCGGATGCGTACCCTCCGGGGGTGAGAACCTGCGCGCCCCGCGTGAAGCACAGGTTGTTTTCCGTGATGGTCGGTGCGCCTTCGACAAGGATGCGTGCGCCATTGACTGGCACTCCACCAACCGTGGTACGACAGACGTAGATGTAGGTGTAGTCGACTACAAACCGCTCGACATAGCTGACGGAGCTGCCAAACTCTCCACCCCCCGACGCAAAGAGATAAAGATCGTCGCCCGGATCCATGGTCAATACAAACTCGGTTGGATACGACCGCTCAAGGCGCTTGGCTCGACAAAGATCACTATAAAATTTGTGTATCCATTGGTCGCGCCGATGTCGAAGGAAACATAGAACCTAACGTCGAGTGTTATGATTTCTGCCATCACTACTCCCATCTCCACATTTATTGTAGTGAGCGGTGTGAGTGGCTCTGTCAATTCGGGCCGACCAGGTCCTCACGCTGGAGAAGCTGCGCGGTCCGCAAGCGCCTCCAGCGCCGCCATCCGAACCGCCACGCCCATCTCCACCTGTTCCCGGATCACGCTGACGGTGAGGTCGTCCGCGAGCGTGCCGTCGATCTCGACGCCGCGGTTCATGGGGCCTGGGTGCATGACGATGGCGTCCGGTTTGGCGCGTGCGAGCTTTTCGGCATCGAGACCGTAGCGATGCGCGTACTCGCGAGCCGACGGGATGAAGCCGCCATCCATGCGTTCGCGCTGGAGGCGGAGCATCATGACCACGTCAGCCTCCGCAAGACCTTCGGCCATGTCATGCGTGACCTCGCACCCCAGCGCCTCGAACCCACGTGGCACAAGCGTTGGCGGGCCGACCAAGCGAACCCGGTTCTCCATCAGCCCGAGCAGGAGCATGTTCGAGCGCGCGACGCGGGAGTGCGCAACGTCACCGCAGATCGCCACGGTAAGGCGGTGGAGCCGGCCCTTCCGACGCCGGATCGTGAGCGCGTCGAGGAGGGCTTGCGTCGGGTGCTCGTGCCGGCCGTCCCCCGCATTGAGGACGGCGCAGTCGACCTTGGAGGCAAGGAGGCTCACGGCGCCCGAATGAGGGTGGCGCACGACGAGAAGGTCGGGGCGCATGGCGTTCAGCGTCATCGCCGTGTCGATCAGGGTCTCGCCTTTCCGGATCGACGACGCCTGCATGCTCATGTTCATGACCGTCGCGCCGAGACGGCTGCCGGCGATCTCGAAGCTCGCTTGCGTGCGGGTCGAGGTCTCGAAGAACATGTTGATCTGCGTCGCGCCATCAAGGACAGGTGACGGCGGCTGGCGGTTTCGCGCGGCGGCGGCGTAGTCTTCTGCCCGGTCGAGGAGGCTCTCGACATCGCGGGGCGCGAGGCCGTCGATCCCGAGGAGGTGGCGTTGGCTGAATGCGGGCGCTGTGTCCGTTGAGGGCATGGCGCGGCTATAGCACGCGAGAGGCTCCTCGCAAGCAATGCTGGCCGGCGCGTGTCGCGCCGCGTAAGCTCTCACGATGAAGCTCGAAGATCTCTCGCCCGAGGCGGCCCTCGCGGCGCTGCACTGGCAGCTCTCGCTCGGCGCGGATGAGGCGATCTCCGCCGTGCCGCTCGACCGGCTGAAAGCCCCGTCGCCTGAAGGCGTCCCACTCTCAGAAGCGCCCAACATCCAGGCGCAGAAACGTCCGGCGGCGTCGACTGGCCCGGCGGGGCCGCGAGGACCGGTGCAGGACGCCATTCGGATTGCAGCGTCGGCTCAGACTCTCGACGCGCTCCGGGCCGGCCTTGCAGCGTTTGAGGGGTGTGCGCTCAAGCAAGGTGCGCGCAATCTGGTCTTTGCCGATGGGCTCGCCGGCGCGCATGTGATGGTCATCGGCGAGGCGCCGGGGCAGGAAGAAGATCGGATGGGTCTGCCTTTTGTCGGGGCGTCGGGACGGCTTCTCGATGCGATGTTCGCCGCGATCGGCCTCTCGCGCACGGCGGCCGATCCGGCCTCCGGTCTTTACATCACCAACACATTGCCCTGGCGGCCGCCGCGCAACCGAACACCCTCGGATGACGAAGTGCAGATGATGCTGCCGTTCCTCGAACGCCACATTGCGCTCGCAGCGCCGAGGGTGATCGTGCCGATGGGCTCGCCCGCGGTCAAAGCCGTGCTCGCGACCGCGACCGGGATAACACGCCTGCGCGGGCGTTGGGCCGAGCGCCAGGGCGTTCGCGTGTTGCCGATGTTTCATCCAGCGGCGCTCCTCCGCGACCCCATGAAAAAGCGGGAAACCTGGGCGGACCTCTTGAGTTTGAAGGCTGGTCTCAAGTCGTGACGCGGCTCATGGCCTTCTCCGATCTTCACGCCGATCGCGCAAAGGCAACGGCGCTTGTCGCGGCGAGCCGTGATGTCGATCTGGTGATCGGCGCCGGAGACTTTTGCAACATGCGCGCCGGTCTGTCGGACGCGTTGGCGCCCCTTGGCGGCATCGTCCCGCCCTTCGTGCTCGTGCCCGGGAATGCGGAGAGCGATGCTGAATTGCGCGACGCGGCGCGACCGGAGTGGAGCGTGCTTCACGGGTCGGGCATCGAACTGGCCGGCTGCAGCCTCTTTGGCCTCGGATACGCTGTGCCGGAAACGCCGTTCGGCGACTGGTCCTGCGACCTCGACGAGGCGACGGCCGCGGCACTGCTCGCGCCGCTCACCTCCGTCGATGTTCTGATCACCCACGCGCCGCCGAAGGGCGTTGCGGACCGGTCCTCGGCCGGTGAGGCGA
This sequence comes from Pseudomonadota bacterium, assembly GCA_039193505.1. Taxonomy (GTDB): domain Bacteria; phylum Pseudomonadota; class Alphaproteobacteria; order Rhodobacterales; family Rhodobacteraceae; genus Algicella. Next base: position 3,380 of record JBCCWM010000352.1, read on the forward strand.
TGGGGTCGACCGCGGTTTGGGATGCGATCGATCGCGCGCAACCCTCACTTGCGCTTTGCGGCCACATCCACCACAGCTGGGGTGTCGAGGGGCAGATCGGGGACACGCGTGTTGTCAATCTCGGCCCCGATCCGAGGATCCTTGAGCTTTAGATGTCCGACCGACAGTTCCTTCCCGTCCGGATGGCGATCCTGACCGTCTCCGACACACGCTCGGCGGCCGAGGACCGCTCGGGCGACCTTCTGACCGAACGTGCGACTGCGGCTGGCCACAGTGTCGCCGCCCGGGCGATCCTGCGCGATGAAAGGGCCGAAATTGCGGATCAGCTCCGTCGCTGGATCGACGATCCAGAGATCGACGTCGTGGTCTCGACCGGGGGCACCGGGCTCACGGGGCGCGATGTGACCGTCGAGGCGCATCGCGACGTCTATGAGAAAGAGATCGACGCGTTCGGGACCGTCTTCACCCTCGTCTCGATGCAAAAGATCGGCACGTCAGCGGTTCAGAGCCGTGCGTGCGCCGGTGTCGCCGGCGGCACCTATCTCTTCGCGCTGCCGGGCTCCACCTCGGCCTGCCGCGACGCTTGGGACGAAATCTTGGTCCACCAGCTCGACTATCGGCATCGTCCCTGCAATTTTGTAGAGATCCTTCCCCGTCTGGATGAGCATCTCCGGCGCAAATGACGCTTTCGGACGGCGCGTTTCGCGAGTTTGGCGTGGGGGAGCCGGGGGCATTGGCGGCGATCTCGGTGCTCTTGAGGGATGCGGAGGGTCGGTTCCTCCTTCAGCTTCGCGACGACCGGCCGGATGTCCTGGGCGGGGGCATGTGGGGCCTCTTTGGCGGCCTGATCGAGCCGGGGGAGGACTTGGCGACAGCCGCTCTCCGCGAGGTGGCTGAGGAAACGGGCCTAACGTTGTCGGCTGAGGAGCTGACGCCGGTGGCCAAGACGATCTCCGAGAGCGCCCAGCGCACCCGCCTCTATGTGGCGGCGTCGTCGCGGAGGGTTGAGCCCGGCGACATACGGCTCGGTGAAGGCGCGGGCTTTGCATTCCTCACGCAGCGCCAGCTTGGATCCTTCTCCCTCGTGCCGGCGCTGCGCCCCATTCTAGACCACGTCACACGACGGAACCGCGCGGGGGGGGCGTAAAGAGAGCCAAACGTCGTTTCGGCGTCTCGGCACCCTATCTTTCGGTGTGGACGATGGAGGACTTCAGGCCCTATGCGACTTTTGCGGCGCACGCTTCTTGGTACGGCACTTCTGTGCATGACCCTCGGCCTGCTGGCGATGGCCGTTGGGACGGTCTACCGCGCCACGACCGCGGAGGAGGATGACGGGCGGCGCGGTGCGCCGCGCGAGAGGAGCTTTTCCGTCAATCTCATCCTGCTCGAACCCGTGCGCGCCGTGCCGCGTCTCACGGCCTATGGCGAAGTGGAGAGCCGCCGCACGCTCGAGATCCGGAGCGAAGTGGGCGGGCGGATCATCGAGCTTTCGCAAAACTTCCGCGCCGGTGGCCATGTCAGCGAGGGGGAGATCCTCGTGCGCCTCGATCCGGCCCGAGCACGCACAGCCCTCGACATCGCCCTTACCGAAGAGGCAGAGGCCCGCGCCGATGTCTCCCAGGCAGACGCCGCGCAACTCCTCGCCGTCGAGGAGCTTGCGGCGGCCGAAGCACAACGCGACCTCAGGAGCCAGGCGCTCACACGTCAACGCGATCTCCGTGCCAGG
>JBCCWM010000353.1:0-5084 GCA_039193505.1 Pseudomonadota bacterium
CGGTCGATCTTGTTGATGGCAAGCGCCACGGGACGCGGACCGATCCGCTCCTTCAGAGTGTCCAGGATCTCCGCCACGCCCTCGGTCACCCCGCGATGGGCCTCAATCAAGAGGACCACGACATCGGCATCCGCCGCCCCCGACCAGGCCGCCTTCACCATCGCACGGTCAAGCCGGCGCCGCGGCCGGAAGAGGCCCGGCGTGTCGACAAGAACGAGCTGCGCCTCTCCGACCAACGCGACGCCCCGGATCCGCGCCCGCGTCGTCTGCACCTTGTGCGTGACGATGGAAATCTTTGCGCCGACAAGTGCATTGGTCAGCGTCGACTTGCCCGCATTGGGCTCTCCAATGAGCGCAACAAAGCCCGCACGCGTCCCGCTCACAGCATCTCTCCATTGGCTCGCGGACGAGACATCCTGGCCGCGGTCTCGCTCATGTCTGCCCAAACCTCGAACACGGCTCCGTTCCGGCTGGGGCGTGCTGCACCCAAGAGACGGCTCCCAGATCGTCCGAGCCTCGGGAGCCGCGATCCCACCTCGACGCCGGTTCGGGGATCAGAGCAGGTTCGGAGCGTGTCGAGACCACCGTCCCGGGCGTGCACTCGTGGCTCAGCAAAGGCCCGCCGGACCAATTCGCTGGGGAGGGCACGGCTCGTGTGGCGGAGTGCAGCTCCAGGTCGCCCAGACCCTCTCATCAGCCTTTGCCCTCCACTTTGGCGAGGAGCGCCTCGGCCGCTGCCTGCTGGGCCGCACGCTTGGAGCCCGCCTCTGCATGCGCGCTCTCCCCGGTGTCGAGCTGCACTTCAATGGCAAAGACCGGTGCGTGATCGGGCCCACTCCGCCCGGCCTCGATATACGTTGGCGGGGCAAGACCTCGGGCCTGCGCCCATTCCTGAAGCATTGTCTTTGCGTCCCGAACGCTCTCTGGCATCGTCGCAATCCGGCTGCCCCACAGCCGCCGGACGAGCGCACGGGCGGCCTCGAACCCCGCATCGAGATAGACCGCAGCGATCACCGCCTCCATCCCGTCGCCGAGCAGCGCCGTCTTGCGCCGCCCGCCCGAACTCTGCTCTGAACGGCCCATCAGAAGCGCGGCGCCGAGGCCGATCTCCTCAGCCACCTCGGCGCAGGTCTCCTTCCGGACAAGCGCGTTCAGCCGCGGGGCGAGATCGCCCTCCCGCGCGCTGGGGTCGGCGGCAAGCAACGCTTCGGCGATCACGAGGCCGAGGACCCGGTCGCCGAGAAACTCCAGCCGCTGATTGTCGCGCCCCTGCCGCGCGAGCGAGGCGTGGGTCAGCGCCTCGACCAGAAGCCGCGGCTCAGCGAAGCGGTGCCCGAGCGCCTCTGCCAGCGCCGCCTGCTTGGCGTTCAGCTTCACTCGACCGCCAGCCAAGTCCGCTCGGTCCGCGGTCCGCCCGGCCCGAGCGAGTAATGCACCCGCGTCACCCGCCCGAACACGTTCGCGACAGGCACAAAGCCCAGACCGCCGAGGTCCAGCGGGAACCGGCTGTCGAGCGCGTTGTCGCGGTTGTCTCCGAGGAGGAACACATGCGCCGCCGGCACCTCCGTCGGCGGCAAAATGTCCCCGCGGGTCTTGCCGACATCAAGAACGGTGAACGGCGCGGCATCGGGCCACGCTTCGACCAAGGCAGCTTTCACGCACGGATCACCCGCCCGCGGCTGGCCCTGACACATGGGCAGGATGCGGTCAGCGAACACGAAAGGCTCAACGAAATCGGGCGCCGGGCGATGCTCTGCCGGCGCACCATCCACGCTCGGCACGCCGTTCTCGACGGCCACGCGCTCACCCGGAAGCCCAATCACGCGGGCAATGTGGGTGTGGCCCGAGCCTGGGTGGCGATAGACCACAACCTGTCCCCGCGCCGGCTCGCCCGACATGCGCGCCGTCATGACCCGATCGCCGGGGAGGATCGCAGGCCTCATCGATCCTGACGGAACACTGTAGTACCCGGCCCCCACGACCCTCGCTCCTAAGAGCGGCGTGGCGAGTGCTACGAGGATAAGGGCCATCGGGGTGGCCGCCAGAACAATGGCGGTCACCAGAACGACTTGGCGGGGGCGCGGCCCGCTCACTCCACCGCCCGGAAGAACCGATCGCCCCGCCACGTCCAGAAGAAGAAGATCGACGCCCCGGAGGAGGAAAAGATCACCCTGTCCGCCCGGCCGATCAAGTTCTCACGCGGCACAAAGCCAACCCCGCCAGCGCTCCGGTCAAAGCGGCTGTCGAGCGAGTTGTCGCGGTTGTCGCCCATGAAGAAGAACTGTCCCTCAGGCACCCGCACAGGCCCGAGTGTGTCGCCGCGAGAGAGACCGACACTGAGCGTCGAATAGCTCACATCCTCGGGCAGCGTTTCGCTGAACTGATGTTTGACACAGTCCCCGCCTTGTCCCGCCGCACGAAGACAGATCGGCTGGCTCCGCGTCGGGCCCTGCTGAGCGAAGGTCTCGACGAAATCCTCGATCTGCTGGGTTGGAACCGGGGTTCCGTTCAGAACGAGCGCCCCTTCGCTCACTTCCACAGTGTCGCCGGGAAGGGCGATCAGGCGCTTGATGTAGTCTTGGCCAGAGACCGGATGGCGAAAGACGATCACGTCCCCCCGCTCGGGTTCACTGCCAAAGAGCCGGTCGTCCGCCCCCTCCGCCCACCCGCAGAGATTGATGCCACCGACAACCGGGAAGATCGGGTGGATCGTCGGGCAGGAATAAGCAGAGTATCCATAGGCAAACTTGTTCACATAAAGAAAGTCGCCGATCAGAAGCGTGGGTTTCATCGAGCCCGACGGGATCCAAAACGGCTGAAAAATAAGTGTGCGGATCAGACCGGCGAGGAGCAGCGCATAAAAGACCGTCTTCACAGTCTCGATCACACTGCCAACCAGCGTTTGTTTCTCAGCCATACCCAGCCTTTGCGCCCAGTCCAAACGCCGCGCTTGTCGCGCCTGCCCCCCGGGGTGTCAAGCGCCGCCCGGTCGCGCCTCGATCACAACAAAGGCCTGCGCCCAGGGGTGGTCATCGGTCAACGTGACATGGATGATGGCGCTGTGACCCGGCGGGGTCATCTCGGCAAGCCGCTCCGACGCCCAGCCGGTCACTTCCATCACGGGCTGCCCTGTCTCGAGGTTCGAGACAGCCATGTCCCGCCACGCGATCCCCATCCGAAGCCCTGTGCCGAGCGCCTTTGAGCACGCTTCCTTCGCGGCCCAACGCTTGGCATAGGTGCCGGCCACATCCTGGCGCCGCTCTGCCCGTCGTTGCTCGATCTCTGTGAAGACCCGGTTCCGAAACCGGTCGCCAAACCGCTCAAGCGTCCGCTCGATCCGCTCAATGTTGCAGAGATCCGTCCCGATGCCGAGGATCATGCGCAGATGTCATGGTGGGCAAAAGGCCGACCGTGATCTCCGTGAGGCCGGGCGACATGTCGCAACGCGGGCCAACCCGCTCCGCGTCCCTGGCATCGCGGGCGGTGCCTTTGCCTCCGCCACTTGGCTCCCACGCCCAGACCAGCGGGGCGGCCAATACATGCTGTCCGGACACCACCCTCGAGCTGCATGAGCCGTCGCGGACCGTTGAGGATCATTCATCGTCTCCCGCGTCACCTATCGCCTGCTTGATCACAGCGCAGTTGCGCAACGTCGTACATCGTCAGTTGGCCCACTGTCGCGGCGGAGAGTGTCGTGTGGTGCTTGCTCGGACGCACCTTCCGTCTCCTCGATCAGAGACACATATGTCGTTCTCCAGGTAGGCCAATGGCGCAGAGCTCGCGGGCAAGACTGTCCGGGAGCACTGGCCCCAAAGACTGCCGATCGGAGCGATGCTCTGCCCCCAACTGCGGGGCACGTTGCCATAGGACGGCCAACGACCGCGCCTCGCAAGGCCAACCACCACACCGCTCCCGTGGACTGACAGCGTGTACCTGAGTTGGCGGGACCGCCTCAGGCGGCTGCGAGGCCTCTGAGCCTCTGGCGTTCAAGCCTAGGCGGCGGTCACATCGGCAGTGTGTTGGACGCATTAGCGCACGAAACCAAAACACTCTTGTCCCTCAACGGCGGTCGACGTTGTCCTCAACCTGCCCCGCGACGCGGTCGTTTGCCGTGGTGGTCGCGCCAAACAAGGCTGAGCAGGGCAGAAACACGGAACGCCGCTGCACCCGGCACGATACCGTGCCGGTCAGAGCTGCCGCCCCCCAAAGAAACGCCAAGCGATGGCCACGGCGCGCGCACGCGCTGTGAGATGGCCGGACGCGAACACGCCGAGAGCGTTGGAAGGCGAGCTCATGCCAATCGCACGGCAACCGTCTGAACTCGGTGACGGCTTCCGGCGCGAGGACATGGCCCTGGCGCGGATTTGGCGCCTGGGGCACACATCTGCTCGCGAGCCATCCCCGGCGCGACATCCTGTATCGACGTCAGGGAACAGGCCATGCGCGCCACGGGTGTGGCACCGTCACCGTACGAAAACAGTTTCGCTCTGCAGCCTGACTGAGCCCTGCAGTTGGCCGGCGCTGCTCAGCTTCGACCCGCCAGGCCCGCCCAGAAGGACCGCTCGTTGAAGCAATCAAATCGTCTCCGCCGAGATCAGGGCCTCGGGCCACGCGGCCCTCGCGTTCCAGCGGGACGCCGTTGACAGATGGGCCGGGTGGCGCATCGCGCATCAGCACCTGTGTGCCGCCGACGCAAAGGACGTCATGTTCCGGCTCATTGAAGGTCGCGAACGGCCGGTTCATACGGAGACGGCGTCGAGTTGAGACCGCGACAGAATCTGTGCTGTGAGCGATCACGTCGGCATCTCCTCCGAGACGTCAAGGCGCCGTTGGAGATGGACGTGCACCCGATGCGCGTATCTGGCTAGCGGATTGACCGATACGGACGTGTCCGGTTTGGGAGGCCTTGGTGTGTCGATCTGTGCGGGTCTGCGCCAGGCGCGGCGGAGTGTCCGACACAGTCTCTCCCGCCGATCGCCGGCGGCTCGGGGCGATCGTCACCGGTGGCCGGCGGCTCGGGGCCATCCTCGCCGGTCGCAAGAGCGCCCAGATGCATGTCCGGCGGGCGCGGATCGGTCCGCTCA
>JBCCWM010000354.1:0-5078 GCA_039193505.1 Pseudomonadota bacterium
GACAAGAGACGCTACAAACGGCGCAACCGGATCGAGATCCCGTTCGGCAGGCTCAAAGATTGGCGGCGTGTCGCAACGCGATACGACAGATGCCCCAAGGTCTTCCTCTCAGCCGTCGCCCTCGCAGCACTCGTCATTTACTCGCTATGAGTCCTGAGCCTAGATTGGGGTGCTTTGCCCGCGCGGATCGTGAGATTGACCCCAGCCGCGAGACGTCGTCGACGTTGAGACCCACGGCCCGCCACCGGCCACGGCTCATGCGCTCGCCGTCGCCCAGCGTCGCAACGAAGGCCCAACGGGATGAGGACTGTGCGCTTCGGGGCGCCACGCGGCCCGCCTTGGACCGCGCCGCGTCTGATACGACCTCATTGCGGCCGGTTCTGTTGCACCCTTTGCACTGCCTCGACCGTGACGACGGTAAGGTCTTGGCGCGCAGCAGCGCGGATGCCCGCTCGGGTTCGCGCCGCGCGGACGGCAACGGATCCCCCCGTCTCGGAGAACCGACGCACCATCTGCCGGTCGAACGCGCATGCGCGTCGGCTCGACCAAACCGTCATGATCGTCTCTCGTGCCACATGTCCCCTATGGGTTCTCGGTGCAACCCGCCGGCGCCCCTTGCCGTAGCCGGACCCGAGCCCCGATGCCGGTGACCGAACGAGGCCCCGGTTCCCACGTGATCGGCTGTCCCCTGGAGCTGCCAGGAGCGCTTAAAGCCACGACCGAGCGTGCACTGAGTGCACGGGCGGCAGAGACAGCCTGAGCCGCACCAATGAGAGCCGCGCGTGTCCAGCATCGGATCCGTGAAGGAGAAGCGGGCAGATCAGACCGCGCCTCGCGTGACCACCGAAGCGTCCTTCAGCTCATCGAGCTGCGTCCCGCAAGACGCCGACCCCCGGACACAAGCACTGCGGCCGTTGGAGCCTTAGGCGGTGCCCCGTCTTGCCCGAAGGGGCGGTTCTGAGAGCGGAAGTGTTGGGCGTTGCTGGAGGAGGCCTTTGGCGGTCTCGAACGCATGGCCGATGCGGAGAATGTCCGCCTCTGCAAAGGGCTTGCCAACAATTTGCATGGAGAGCGGGAGACCGCCGCTCGTGAAACCTGTTGGGATCGACATGGCGGGGTTGCCGGTCACGTTGAAGGGCATTGTCTGCATCGCATGCGCGGGCAGGGTGTCCGTCGGGATCTCGTCGAAACGTCCGGCGGGCCCGAGCGAGGATGCCGTGACGATGGCGTCGTATCGCCCGAGGATGTCTTGGTTGACCGCCGCCGCCAGCTTGCGCCGCACGCGGAACGCCTGGGTCAGGTCCGCGGCCGAGAGGGTTGCCCCCAGAACCATACGGGCATGGGTCAGACGGCCGAAATCGAGCGGCCGCGACTGGAGGTCTTTCTCGTGAACGGCGAAGGCTTCGGCCAGGATGATGACCCGCCCGGCTGCGTTGAAGAGCTCGAATTCCGGCAATGTGACCACGTCGACCACCGCGCCGTTGGCGCGCAGGGTCGCAACGGCCGCGTCGAAGGCCTGAAGCGCTTCGTCGTCGAGCCCCTCGGCGCCCTCGAAGAAGTGCCGCGGCACCGCTATGCGCGTGCCATCGATCCCGGATTTCAGGTCGCTGATATAGTCGCTCGGCGGCGGATTGGCGGAGGCCGGATCTTCCGGATCGAAGCCCGCAATCACCGAGAGTGTGAGTGCGCTGTCCTCCACGGACCAGCTGAGCGGACCGGCGTGATCGAGCGTGAAGGAGAGCGGAAAAATCCCCCGCCGCGACACCAAACCGTAGGTCGGTTTCAGACCGACTGTTCCGCAATAGGCCGCCGGTCCCCTGATCGAGCCGCCGGTGTCCGAGCCCATCGCCATCCGCACGAGGCCCGCGGCCACGGCCGCACCGGAACCGGAGGACGAGCCGCCTGGGATATGGTCGAGGTTCCAGGGGTTGCGTGCGGGCGGGAAGGGCAGATCGAAGGACGGCCCGCCAAACGCAAACTCATGCGTGGCGGTCTTGCCCACCATGACCGCGCCGCCTGCTTTGAACTTGGCTGCGACCACGCAATCCTCGGTCGGGACGTGGTCCAAAAGCAGCTTTGAGTGGCAGGTCGTGCGGATGCCTGCCGTCATGTAGATGTCCTTCAGAGCGTAAGGAATGCCCTGCATCGGACCGCGATCGACACCGTTGGCGAAATCGGCGTCAGCGGCCTCGGCGGCGGCGAGCGCGCTCTCGCCCGTCACCGTGATGAAGCTGTTCAGCGCTCCATCGGCAGCCTCGATCCGGGCCAAAGTGGCCTCGGTCAGCGCACGCGACGTCGTGGTGCCGGACCGCAGCGCTGCACCTGCCTCCGCGATCGAAAGATCCGCTTCTGCACCCTCCGTCATGACTGTCCTCCTCGCAGGATCGGGTCAAAGCCGTAGATGTTTGATGGCTCGTTGACCGCCGTCAGGTCGGCCGCGCGGAGGCTCTCGGCCATCGTCCGCAACTCCCGATACCCGTGCAGCACGGCGGCTCTGCGATCCTCGGGGAGTGTCAGTCCCGCCTTCTCGAACAGGGTTGCGAGCTCCGCCTCTGCGGTATCGACCTTAGCCATTTTCGATTTGCATCCATTCATGATTGCGATCTTCATATTGTATGCAATAAAGGCGCATGGCTTCAGAAGTTTCAAGTTTGGGCGGGGTGCGCCCCGCGGTTGCATACCGTTGCAGTTCACCCAAACGCTCAAACCCTCAGCACTTGCGGCAAATCCGAGCACTCCGCAATCGGGCGGGTGGGTAGTCCCATGCTGCCTTCGGAGGCCCCACGTGTGCCGACGCGCGGCATCGCGACGATGATGCTCGGAATCGCGCTCTTTTCGGTTCTGAACGGTGTCGTCAAGGCACAGGCTCAGATCTTTCCAATCAATCAGATCGTCTTCTTTCGCAATGCCTTTGCCCTCCTGCCGCTGTTTCTGCTGCTCCGCTCCAGCGGGGGGAGCCTGCGGGCGGTGCAAACGCGGCCACGGGCGCATGTGGCGCTCTCCGTGCTGTTTACGCTAACGCTCTTCTGCCTCTTCTACGCGTATTCGGTGCTGCCGCTCGCGGATGCCACGGCGATTGCGTTCTCGCAGCCCCTCTTTGTCGTGGTTCTCGCGAGCCTCCTGGCGCTTGAGCGGCCCGGTGCGCTGATCTGGTGGTCCGTGGCGATTGGACTTGGAGGCGTTCTGCTGATGGCGCGGCCCGGCGGCACGGGCGAGGCCGCAGGATACGCGCTGGCGCTCCTTGGCAGCGTTCTGGGCGCGGGCTCGATGCTTGTTCAGCGCAGTCTGGCGCTGACCGATGCAACCGCGGTGATCGCGATCTACACGCTTGGAATTTCAGCGTTGTGTGTCATGCCGACCCTGCCGCTGTCCTGGGTTGCGCCGACGGGGCCGCAACTCCTCGGGTTGACCGCGATGGGGGTCGCATCCGGGCTCTGCCAGTTTCTGATCGTGCACGCCTTCTACCACGCGACGGCCTCCCAAATCGCGCCGGTCACCTACACCAAGATGCTCTGGGCAATTGTGATCGGCTATCTGTGGTTCGGGGACGTGCCGAGCGTCTTTGTCCTGACTGGTGCAGTGATCGTGATGGCCGCAGCCGCATTAAGCCTGCACAGCGCGCGCGACGCCCGGGGTTCGGAATGAGCCAATCGGTTCGGTTTCTCTTGACCCTCGCGCTCGGCTTTTGCGGCGGGTGGCTGTTCGACCGGGCCGGTCTGCCCTTGCCATGGATGCTCGGGTCGCTCTCTGCGGTGACGCTCTCGGCGCTGCTGAGGGTGCCGGTCTTCGCCCCACCGAAGATCCGTCCGCCGATGACGGCAATCATCGGTGTCCTGCTCGGCGCCGGGTTCCATCCCGGACTGATCGATCAGGTTGCGGGCTGGCTCCCGTCCTTTCTGGGCCTGATCGTCTCCTCCGTGGTCGCGGGGTGTGCGTGTTCGATCTATCTGTCCAGAGTTGCAGGGCTCGACCGGGTGACAGCCTACTTTGCTGGGATGCCGGGCGGGCTGATCGAAATGGTGGAGATCGGTCGCGAGCGGGGCGGCGCCGAGACGACTATCGCCCTGATGCACGCCTCCCGGATCTTCCTGATCGTGATGACCGTGCCGTTCCTGGTTCAGATCGTCGAAGGTGTCTCAATCGCGGCCAGTCCGCCGATTGGCCCGTCGGTCACCGAGGCGCCGCTCAGCACGTTTTGGGAGCTGATCGCATGCGCGGTCGCCGGCAGCCTCCTCGGATCGATCCTCAGATTGCCGGCGCGCCATCTGCTCGGTCCCATGCTGGTCTCGGCCGCGCTCCATCTCTCCGGTGCGACCACATTCGTTCCGCCGACGGAGATCGTTCAAGGCGCGCAGCTTGTGCTCGGGGCCGTGCTTGGATCTCGGTTCACCGCCGCGACGCCGCGTGAGGTGCGGCGGATCCTCTGCATCGCCGCGGGCATGTCTGTTGTGCTGATCTCAACCACAGTCGGCGCGGCGTTTGTCGTGGCGGCCGTCACCGGCTTCGGGCCGAGCACGCTGGTCCTGGCCTATTCGCCCGGCGGACTGACCGAGATGGGCCTGATGGCCATCGCCATCCAGGCCGACATCGCCTTTGTGGCCGCGCATCATCTCTTCCGGGTGGTCTTCGTGATGATCTGCGCCGATCCTGCGTTTCAGTTGCTGGAGCGGCTCCGACCGGAGAGAGTTCGAAAACCCGCGGCGTAGACCGCCGACGCCGACGAAGGAGGCCGCCATGGTCAAGGCAAATCCCGAGCGCGCCCTGCGCGATCTCTACGAATTGCGGGAAATGGGCCGCTACAAGACCGGCGTTCACCGCCCGACCCTGTCGCCTGAGGATGTGGCGTCGCGGCGCTGGCTCGCCGCGAAGCTTGCTGACATCGGGCACAGCGCCACGATCGACGGCATTGCGAATGTCTTTGGCCGTGCGCCCGGCGCCGGTCCGCATGTGCTGGCCGGGAGCCACATTGAAAGCCAGAACCAGTCGGGCTGGCTCGACGGGGCGCTCGGTGTCATCTACGCGCTCGAGGCCGCGCGTGCCGTTGCCGAGGATCCGGCCATGGCCGGGCGCGGCGTCGA
>JBCCWM010000355.1:0-5075 GCA_039193505.1 Pseudomonadota bacterium
AGCTCAAGGCGCTTCGTCGAAAAGCCGCCGAGCGCACCATCGAGGGCCTCTGCTCCACCATCGGCCGGATCGCCGACGCCTTCACGCCAGACGAGTGCGCCAACCGCTTCAGCGCCTGCGGCTGCGATCCAGACCGGTAGGAGACCGCTCTAAGGTCCCCTCCTCTGTGTCGAACCGTGAGCATCCCATAGGGGTGGCGCGAGCCATGCCCGACCTTTGGGGGCGTGGATGCCGCGCCGCTGCCGACGATCTCCCGGCTTGTTCGGACGGGTCAGCGCAGCGCGCTCGAGGCGTCAGCGACCCCCAAATGTGACGGCGCTGGATGTTTCGCTCGATCACAGCCCTCTTGAGCATATTTGGTGCCTGCCTCAGCCGACAAACTCCGTGATCGAGCCCGCCCGCTGTCCTCCTCCATAAGATCCGCAGGTCCAGCGGCCACTGCGCGGGAGGAGCCGGCGGTTGGACATGCCGCACCGCCGAGAATCCGCCCGAGTTACATTGTCCGCTGCATGCACGTAAAACGGTTGCCCCGACATCACTCAAGCGGTGCTGTCAACGCGCTAGTCATCAGATCGACCCTGGATCTGAAGCGGATCCACTGGCCGGTCCAGTGCGCGCATCAGCGTGGACCTGTCCCGCTGACGTAGGCTCGCAAAAGACGTTGTGATCCGAAAACCGAAGAAAAAGTCGTTGTAGTACTCATCGTCCCGGTATCCGTCGACCGCCACTGTCCAGTCGGCGAAGAGGCTGACGGGCAGACCACCAAGCTTCAGTTCACCGCCGACAGCGCCGAGGAGATCGGCGTCATCCAACGTGAGAGAGCTTCGCAAAGACACGATGTCAAAGGGATAGTAGCTCACCTCCGCCAGGGCCAGCCCGCTCACCTGCCGGCCGTCATCGAACCCGTCCTCATCCGAGAGCGCCTGGACGCCGGCCAGCCCACGGGCTGTGAGCGGCCCCCAATAGCGCTCGAGTCCGACCAGGAGCTCTCCCGAGACATCGCCATCTTCGACGCCGCGCACGCGTCCACCGGCCCACCAGGCGCCGTCATCCCGGGAAAAGAACCGGAGCCCCGCCGCACCGTAGTCCAGCGCATAATCGCCCTCGAAAAACTCGTTCCGAATCCCGAGCGCAACCTCGCCTCGCCAGCCCCCCTGCCCGTCCTCGAGCGTGACACCGGCCGTGCCTCGGATGATATCGTTGTCGTTGTCCTCGACATTCTCGCGGGCGAAATAGGTGAAGGTCGTGTCCCAGAAGGTCTCGGCGCCTGCGGCGGGCGGGGCGAGCAGCAGAGCAAGGATGAGCAGGCGCATGAAGATACCTCGGATCAGACGTGCGACACGCCTATCAGATCAGCCACCGCGCCACGAGGCGACGCCGCAGAAAACGCCCGACTGTGGCAGGGGGAGAGCATGAAAATCGGCCCGTATCGCATCAACATCAAAGTGAGCTCGGAGAACCCAAACTGGTGGCTCCGCCCTGCCTCAAAGGCGAGCACTGTGGGGGCCTACATTCTTGTGGCGCTCTCCCTTCTCCTCCATTTGTTCTGATCCGCCCGCTACATCTGGTGGCATCGCCGACAAAAGACCGCTAATCTTGTTGAACGAGCAGCAAAGGAGGACGCGATGGCCGAGCCGTCCCGGAAGACAGACCTTTTTGATGGATCTGCCGAGGCCTACGACGCGACGTCAATCGAGGTCCTCGAAGGGTTGGAGCCGGTCCGCAAGCGTCCCGGCATGTATATCGGCGGTACCGATGAGCGCGCTCTCCACCACCTGGTGGCCGAGGTCCTCGACAATGCAATGGACGAAGCCGTTGCCGGGCACGCGACCCGGATCGAGGTTGAGCTTGACGCCGGCGGCGCCGTCACGGTCCGCGACAACGGACGGGGCATCCCTGTCGACCCGCACCCCAAATTCCCGGATCGCTCAGCGCTTGAGGTGATTCTGTGCACCCTGCACGCTGGCGGCAAGTTCTCCGGAAAGGCCTATGAGACATCCGGCGGGCTTCACGGCGTCGGCGTGTCGGTTGTGAACGCGCTGTCCGATGACCTCCGGGTGGAGGTCGCGCGCGGAAAGCGGCTCTATGCGCAGGAGTTCAGTCGCGGCCTGCCCCAGGGCGCCGTGACGGAAGTGGGTCCTGCGCCGAACCGGCGCGGCACCGCTGTCACCTTTCACCCCGATGGGGAGATCTTCGGTCAGGCGCGTCTCCGCCCCGACCGGCTGCTGTCGATGGCGCGCTCGAAGGCCTACCTCTTTTCGGGGGTGGAGATCCGGTGGGCCTGCGATCCCACGATCGCTGGCGACACCCCAACAGAGGCCGTGTTCCGCTTTCCAGGCGGCCTGTCGGACTACCTCGCGGAGCGTCTCGGCGGTGTCGAGACCTACACGGAGGCCCCCTTCGCCGGCCGCGTCGACTTTGCGGAGCGGAACCCAGGCACCGCGGGCTATGTCGACTGGGCGGTCACCTGGACACCCGCAGCCGATGGCTTCGTCTCGTCCTACTGCAACACCATCCCGACCCCGGAGGGCGGCACGCATGAGCAAGGCTTCTGGGCGGCGATCCTCAAGGGCATTCGCGCCTATGGCGACCTCGCCGGCAACCGCAAAGCCGCTCAGATCGCGCGTGAGGACCTCATGTCCGGGGGCGCCGCACTGATCTCGTGCTTCATCGCTGAGCCGGCCTTTGTCGGTCAAACCAAGGACCGGCTCTCGTCCGCAGAGGCTGCGAAGCTCGTCGAGATCGCCGTGCGCGACCGCTTCGACACCTGGCTCGCCGCGGATCCGCGGGCCGCCGGTGCAATCCTCGATTTTCTTATCCTGAAGGCGGAGGAACGCCTGCGCCGCAAAGCCGAGAAAGAGACGCAGCGAAAATCTGCGACCAAGCGCCTGCGTCTGCCGGGCAAGCTCCTCGACTGCACATCCAAGACCCGCGACGGCTCCGAGATCTTTCTGGTCGAGGGCGACAGCGCCGGCGGCACCGCCGGCATGGCGCGGAGCCGGGAGACACAAGCGATCCTGAAACTCCGCGGCAAAGTCCTGAACGTCCTCGGTGCTGCAGGATCAAAGCTCGGCCAAAACCAGGAGCTCTCAAACCTTTATGAGAGCCTTGGGACCGGCTATGGCAGCCGCTTCCGCCTCGACGACCTGCGGTATGATAAGGTCATCATCATGACCGACGCCGATGTCGACGGTGCCCATATCGCGGCCCTTCTGATGACGTTCTTCTTCAGCCAGATGCGGCCGCTGGTCGATCACGGACATCTCTACCTCGCCTGTCCGCCGCTCTACCGCCTGACGCAAGGCGCCCACCGCGCCTACGCCATGACCGAGGCGGAGCGCGACCGCCTCCTCGCCGAAGGTATCGGCGGCCGTGCCAACAAGATCGACGTGACCCGCTTCAAGGGCCTCGGCGAGATGAACGCGAAGGACCTCAAAGAGACGACCATGCACCCTGAAACCCGCCGCCTGATCCGCGTCACTCTCGACGAGTTCGAACCCGGCGACACCGGCCGCCTCGTCGAGCGCCTGATGGGTAAGAAGCCCGAGGCGCGCTTCGACTACATTCAAGAGAAGGCGCAATTTGTGGATGTGGTGGACGTGTGAGGCACACAGGCGCCCTTGAGAGCGCGGCCCGGCGACGTGTTCGTCATAGGTTTTTCGTTTGCCCGCGATCTGCACACGATCATCCTATCCCCTGGACGAGTCTCGCTGTCGCAGACGCACGACACCTCTCCCGCGGCTGTCGCCGACCCACAAGGGCCGCCCGCAGAGGACCCGGCCCGAGTCCGTGGAGCAGATCGGGGAGCCGGCACTGAAGCATCCGGCCAACGACCGAAAGGAGGCGATGCTTGCGCTGGACGGGACATGTGTATGGTCGATCACGATCCCGAAGATCCTCCACGTCTCGAGCTCGGCACGAAGATCGACCTCTGGCTCGCACTTGAGCCGCAGAACGCCGAGAAGGCAACGGGCTCACGCCTTCCTGGGGTAAGCTGACCCCTGTTTCCGAGAAAGGCTGTGGAATAAAGCGCGCCCGGCGCGCTTCTGTGCGCCGCTACCTTCTTCGTCGGCTAAAGTTTGTCGGTGTTTGGCGGGACGCCCAGTGGCGGTGTGTTTTGCGGGTCTGAACGCGCGGGGCGGGGGCGTGCGTTGCCCGGAATGGGGGTGGGCGGTCTTCGAAACATCCGGTCGAGCGGGGGCGTGGCGTCCGGGATCGGATGCACGCCCAGGCGGTCGGGCTCGGCGGTTTTGACGAGCGCCTGCTCTCCGGCGTGACGCACGGGATGAGGGGGAGCGGGACTGCGACCCGGCAGCGGTGCGGGGCGCGCGCCGGTGTCGGACGGCATCTCGAGGGGCGCGGGCGAGGGCTGAAGCGGCTCTCGACGGCCTCCGGCCTCATGCCGCGCACATCCGAGCCGCCGATGCCACCACCGGCGACGGCGGCGGCACGCCGGGCGACGATCTTACGGTGATGCGCATCGATGACGACCGCCCCGCCCACGACCGCCCCGCCCAAGACAGCCGTTCGGGCAGGCCACCTCGACGACGTCCGAGGGTCGACCGGATCACGACGCGTGTCCCGTTCCACACGCGGCCAGGACGGCGGCCGGTGCGTTGCCCGAGACGCCGGGCGTGGGTTTTCATGAGGCCGGCGATGCCTTTGTGGGTCGCAGGGGGGATCGCCAAGGCAGGCCAGGTCTCGGGTCACCGGCGCCGTGATGGGCCGATGTCCAGAGGGCCGGCCGGGCGCTAAATCGGAAGCCCATCTGATTGGATCACGGGGGGTCCCCCTGGGTGCGCGGTTTGCGTCGAGATGCCTGCCGGGGAAGGAGGCCGGCGGACGTGTCGAAAGCCCTCTCCCTCGATCTGCGCATCCGCGTCTTGAAGGCCGTGTCCGACCGCGCCGGTCACCCTGAAGCCGCCGCGCGATTTGGCGTCGGTGCGGCGAGCGTGGGCCGGTGGCGCCGCCGCCGGGGGGACGTGCGCCGCGGCCCGCTCGGCGGCGACCGCCGATCCGCCCGCCTCGAGGCTCGGAGCGGTCCGATCGAGGCGACGCCGGACGCCACTGTGGAG
>JBCCWM010000356.1:0-5049 GCA_039193505.1 Pseudomonadota bacterium
CGACAAGGGCGCGGAGGACGTCACGTACCTTCAGTTCATGGGGAAGGACAACGTGCCGTTTCACACCCTCTCCTTCCCGGTCACGATCTTGGGGAGCGCGGAGCCCTGGAAGCTGGTCGACTACATCAAGTCGTTCAACTATCTCAACTATCAGGGCGGTCAGTTCTCAACCTCCAAAGGACGGGGCGTCTTCATGGACAAGGCGCTCGAGATCCTGCCCGCCGATGTCTGGCGCTGGTGGCTGATGTCAAACTGCCCAGAGAGCTCGGACGCGGAGTTCACCTGGGAGGGGTTCCAGCAAGGGGTGAACAAGGACCTGGCCGATGTCCTCGGTAACTTCGTGAGCCGCGTGACCAAGTTCTGCCGCTCGCGCTTCGGCGAAGCTGTGCCGGAGGGCGGCACCTATGGCCCTGTGGAAGCCGCGACCACAGCGGAGATCGAAGACCGGTTGCGGGCCTATGAACGCCACATGGACGCAATGGAGTTTCGCAAGGCAACCGCTGAACTCCGCGCACTCTGGGTCGCCGGAAATGAGTATCTGCAGACGGCGGAGCCGTGGGCTGTCTTCAAGACCGACCGAGACCGAGCGGCGGCGATCCTACGCTATGCGCTCAATCTGATCCGCCTTTACGCGGTCATCTCCGCGCCGTTCCTGCCCTTCACCGCGGCGCGCCTTGGCGACGACCTGCGGCTGGAGGACATGTCATGGCCTGGCGGGGCGGCGCCCGCGTTGACGGCCCTGACTGCCGGGCACGCCTTCTTGGTGCCCGAAAACCTCTTCGCGAAGATCTCGGATGACTATCGCATGGAGTGGGAGGCGCGCTTTGCCGGTGCCCGCGGATAAGGAGATCAGCCGGTACCTGTCGCTGATCTTGCGCCATGATCCTGACGCTGGAGGTGTGACCCTCGATCCGGGCGGCTGGGCTGAGCTCGAGGCGGTGCTCGGCGGGGCGCCCTGGCCTCTGGCGGCGGCGGACATCGTTCGGGTTGTCGCCGGGAGCGACAAGAAACGGTTCGCCCTCTCCGGGGACGGCCGGAGGATCCGCGCGCAGCAGGGCCATTCCGTGCCCGTGAATCTGGCACTCGAGCCGGTGACCCTGCCCCGCGAGCTGTTCCACGGCACGTCCACCAAAGCGCTCGACGCGATCCTGGTCGAGGGTCTCCGCCCGATGAGGCGCCACCATGTGCACCTCTCCCCGGATGTTGAGACGGCGACGCGGGTTGGCGCACGGCACTGCACACCGGTGGTCCTCCGGGTGGATGCGGCGGCGTTGGCCCAAACGGGTCACGTGTTCTTCCGGTCGGAGAACGGCGTTTGGCTGACCGATCACGTGCCGGCGGAGGCTTTGGAACCCGTGTCCGACCCTTGACCCGGCCCACTTCGGCCGCAGGTCAAAGGCGATGAAACTCGTTCTCGCGCTTCTCCTCACGGCGTCCGCCGCCGCCGCCACCTGCCCGCCGGTCGCCCCGGCGGGTGATCGGACGGCAAAACTCCTGACGGACCTCCTAAAAGCACCGAGCGAGGGGGCGGCAAACCAGGCCGCGGGCGGTCTTTGGGAGATTTGGCTGACGGCTCCCGATGCCGAAGCGCAGAGGCTGCTTGATCGTGCCATCGATGCGCGCCGGGTGGACCTTGCCGGCTCAGAGAAGCTCCTCGACGACCTGACCGTCTACTGCCCGGACTATCCGGAGGGGTTCAACCAGCGCGCGTTCACGCGGTTTTTGCGCCAAGACTTCGAGGGGGCGCTCGAGGACATCGATACCGTTCTGGAGCGCGTGCCGCATCATTTTGGTGCGCTCTCCGGAAAGGCGCTCACCCTCTTCGCGCTTGGCCGCGACGACGATGCGCAGGACGTGCTGCGCCGCGCCGTCCGCGTGCATCCCTTTCTGCGCGAGCGAAGCCTGATCAAAGAGCCGGAGCGGCTCTGATCACCGTCCGTAACCGAGAAAGGGCGCGGCGTAGTAGCCGACAAGCGCGGTCAGAGCGGTCAACGCAATGCCCCAAAGTGTGTCGACGATGACCATATCCCAGGTCCAGCCGCGGAGCGTTGTCATGTTGGTCGCCTCATAGGTCCCATAGGCCAAAAACCCGAGAAGCGCCGCATCGAACGCCGCTTGTGCTGGGCTTCCGGTGCGCAGTGCGGGGAAGGTGGCAAAATAGAGAATTCCCGCAACGTAGAGCGCATAGAACACGCCGGCCGCCTCGAACCGGAACTCTTCGCGGAGGAGATCCCCCACGCGGGCGGAGAATAGGGGCTGCATCACCGTCCGCAGCCAGACGGCGTCCACGGCCAGGAAGGCCACCAAAGAGACGAGATAAATCCAAACGATCGACATGTGCACCTCCCCGCTCCGGGGGAGGTAGGACAGGGTGCGCGCGGGGAAACCCGATCACTCGATCTCGATTTTGTCCCCATCTTCATGCGCCGCCTCAAGGAGGCTCGCCGAGCGCAAGATGAGGTCTTCGCGCCGCTCGCCTGAGCGCAGGCAGCCGCCGCCGAAGCTTGCCGTCAGCATGCCGATCTCACTGCCCGACTGCATCGACACCCAGTCGCAGGCCTTGAACTCCTTGCGGACACGCTCCGCGACCGCAAAGGCCTCCCGGTCGTGTGTGTCGGGCATCAGGATCGCGATCCGCGCGCCCTCAAACCGCGCGGCGAGATGGTCGGGGCGGAGATGCTTTTTGATCTCCTCCGCGAAGACTCGCAGTATGTTGTCGCCGGTCGCGAGACCGTAGCGCAT
This sequence comes from Pseudomonadota bacterium, assembly GCA_039193505.1. GTDB lineage: Bacteria > Pseudomonadota > Alphaproteobacteria > Rhodobacterales > Rhodobacteraceae > Algicella. The sequence goes on from JBCCWM010000356.1 coordinate 2,743, forward strand.
GTTGATGCTCTCGATCCCATCGACCGCGCCCATCAAGAGCGTGATTTTCTGATCCTTCTGGCGCGCGTGGAAGATCGCGTCATCCATATGATCGTCGAGGAGGCGCCGGTTCGGCAGCCCTGTCAGGTAGTCGGTGTTGGAGGCTTTCTTGGCCTCGATCAACTCTGCCTTCAGTTTGGCAACCTCGGCGCGCTTGCGCTCGAGCTGGACCGCCATCTTCTGACAGGTCGCGATGTGCTCCTGATTGGCTTTGTGCAGTTTCGTGATCACCGCGGAGACATCCGCCTTCGACGTGCCGTGCGTGAGCGACGCCTTGGCTGAGCGCAAGGTGCCCGAAAAAAGGGTCTGATCCTTAATGTTGCGCTCCATCGCCGTCGACACTTCGCCGATCGTGGAGTGGAGCTTGCGGCCCGCATCGACCATCACATCCGACATCGCCTTCGGCGACAGATGCTCCTCGTAGAGCGTGATCAGGACCGTGTCGTTGATCGGACGGCCCGTGTTCATCGCCTGGTCGAGTTCTTCGTTGATCGCGGGGTTTTCGCGCGCGCTGTAGGCGTACCAGACTGCAAAGACCGGCGGGCTGGGCGGTGTCTTGTACTTCTCGCAGAACGCGATGGCGCGGGCGGCGACGCTGTCGCCCGCAACCTCCGCCGTCACAAGCCCGACCCCCGGTGTCTTTTCCACTGGTACCTGCATCTCACCCTCCGCCACCTCGCCTCGGCATTGGGATACAAGCGACGCATTGAAGAAGCGTAAAAACGGTCGATTTAGGTGAAAAACTCGACCTACTATATCTTGTGTTTGGTCAAGGCGCACTTTCCTAAATCACTGTTATCACGGTCAAAGACAGTGTTCTTGGCGGTTGTAATTGAGGATCGTGTCGATCCTTAACAAGGAACCATTTTGGCAGGACGTCTTAGGTTCTGGGCGGTGGCGGCGAGGAGGAATTCTTCGTTGGCTCCTTTGAGGCCTCGGAGCCGGAGGCGCTTGAAGCCGAGATGTCGTTTCAGATGGGCGAACAACATCTCGACTTTCTTTCGTCGCGGTCGGCTCTCGTCATAGGCAGTCGTGTCGCGCAAATCGCGGACGGTCTGGCGCGCCTCTTCATCCATGTGGCGCGCGACGGTTCTGAACAGCGCGTCGGTGCATGCTTTCTTGATCGGGCATGCGCCACAGGTTTCCTTGCCGGCGAAGTGGCTCTTGATCCGATCTTTCGTCCTGATCCGGCGCAGCGGCATTTCATGACCTTCAAGGCAGGTGTAGCTGTCGCGTTCGGAATGATATTGAAAATGGCTGATGTCGTATTTGCCCTTGGTCTGATGCTGGCGGTCCAGAACCGGCAAGTGCGGCGTGACTTCACGTTTCAGGGGCCAGGCCAGGAACGGACCGGTGCCATATAATCCATCTGCTGCCACCCTGTCGGGGTGAAAGTCGTGACGGTCCCGGTTGCGGTCGAGCATCGTCTTGGCCGCGACGATTTCTTGGCTGAGCCGGGCGGGCGTGGCCTCGACATCGACGATGATGCCGTGATCGGTATCGACGAGGTAGTTGGTCTCATAGCTGAAGCGGCCAGGGCCGTCCTTTAAAGACCATGCCGCCTCCGGATCGGTCTCCGAGATATACTTGGGTGGCTTTTTCTTCTGGCCGGTTTGCGCCGCGCCTTCGGCTTCAGCCAGCTTGTCCAAATAGTCGGCGACCGGGCGCTGCACCTGATCCTTGCGAGACCAGATTTTCTGAACCGCGTCTGGTGCGTCCTTGCGATCCCGGTTGGCATCCGCCTCGATGGTGCTGCCGTCGATGGCCGCATCCGTGCCGGCCACGATGCCGAAGCCGATGCACTTCTCCACGACGCTTTCGAACAGACGACGTAGCACATCGGCATCGGCAAAGCGCCCGTGGCGGTTCTTAGAAAAGGTCGAACGATCTGGCACCTGGCCTTCCAAGCCCACCTTGCAAAACCACCTGTACGCCAAGTTGAGATGGACTTCCTCGACCAGCCGTCGCTCGGACCGAATGCCGTACAAATAGCCGATCAGCAGCATCCGCAGCGTAAGTTCGGGATCGACAGACGGGCGTCCTGTGTGGGTGTAGAGCACCGCCAGTTCAGCGCGGATCGCGTCAAGTCCAGCAGCCAGTCAATCCGGCGCAAAAGGTGGTTCTGCGTGACCTGCCCCATTTTTCAGGGCCACTCATAAATCGAGTTTGCTCTGCATTTGAGTGCGATCATTCGGCGGCGTGAGCAATGGGCGCAGGCGCGGAGCCCTCAATTAGCTTAAGCGACTGCGCCCATTGCGTTTTGTGGAA
>JBCCWM010000357.1:0-4993 GCA_039193505.1 Pseudomonadota bacterium
GTCAGAGCGCCGAACGCCGCACCGGAAAGGGGTGATGTCATGAAAATGGGTGTCATTGCGGCCTTCAGGAGTGACTGTGCCGCCAAGATGTCGGTTCATCACTATACTCTGAAGTGCTACATTTCTCTCATTTTAATGCTGAGAGGGTATGATTTGGAGCTGCGTCACCTCCGCTACTTCGTGGCCGTCGCCGAGCATGGTGGGATCAGCCATGCTGCAGATCGCCTGAACATCGCGCAACCGGCCGTGTCGCGTCAGATCCGGGACCTCGAGCTCGAACTCGGCTTCGACCTCTTGCTTCGCGAAGGCCGGCGTGTGGTCCTGACCGATGCCGGACGCATCTTCTCAGAGCGTGCACGCGCCCTGCTACGCGAGGCGGAGGAGGCGACAGAGGCCGCGCGCCGGGTCGCGCGGGGTGAGGCCGGCACGGTGCGGGTCGGGCTCCTCGAAGCTGCGTCCTGGGCGGGTCACGTTCCGCTGACGCTGAACCGGTTCAAGCGGCGCCACGGCACTGTCCGCCTCGACATCCGGCCGATGAGCTCCGTAGGCCAAATCGATGCGCTTCTTGCCGGCGAAATCGACGCCGCCTTCGTCTACCGTCAGGACACCCTCTCTGAGGACGCGCTGGCGGTGCATCCGCTTCGCACCGATGACGTCGTTCTGGCAGCGTCGACCGACCTGAACTTCGATCACGACGGGCCGCTCTCCTTTGAGGATATTGACGGTCTGCCGCTCGTCGCCTTTCCGCGATCGGTGGCGCCCGCCTATTTCGACCGCCTGTTTGGCGCCCTCGCCGAGATTGGCCTCCGACCGCAGGTGGTCCAGGAGGCGATCGATGAGACCACTATGCTCAGCCTCGTCTCCGCGGGTGTCGGCTGCGCCTTCGTCAACTCTGCCAACATGCAGCGCCCGCCCCGCCTTGTGAAGTTCCGCACGGTTGAGGGTCTTTCCGTGCCGATTGAGTTTCTTTTTCTGACCGGGCGCAGGCCGGGCACGTTGACTCAGCTGCTGGTGGACGTCGTCCGTCAGATAGATGCCGAAACGGCATGGGATTGATATAAATATAAGCTTTTTCATTATTGAATAGACGCTCCATGTTCGGGCCATCGACCCACATCGATGGAGAGATTACATGAGCCGCTTGCTCAACAACGCTTTTGTCGGCGCTGCCCTAGCCATCGCAACGAGCGCGCCGGCGATCGCCGAAACCGCGGCCGGAACGCCGATCACGGCTGAAACGCTGGTGAATCATGCAAACATGATCCGCATCGCCGACGCCATCGACGCCGCAGTGGACGGCAAGGATTGGACGCGCGCGCGGAGCTTCTTTGCCGAGGATCTCCGCGTTGACTTCACATCGCTGATCGGCGGCGCGCCTGCCACCATTCCGGCGGATGCACTGATCGAAGGATGGTCCGCCAATCTGACCGCCGAGAAGACCTCGTTTCATCTGCGCGGCAATCACCGGATCACCTTCACCAGCGACGACGCCGCCATCGTGGTCAGCCACGGCTACGCCTGGAACCGGATGGAGCGTGGCGCTCTCCCCGAGAACGGCGGAGAGGCGCTTTGGGAAGTCTGGGGCACGTACGAACATGGGTTCATCCGCACCGAAGACGGATGGCGCGTTGACGCGATGCGTTTCTTCGCAACGGCAGAGCGGGGCAGCACCTTCGTTCGCAACACGCCGGGCAGCTGAGCCGTCGCGCGCGCCGCCCGAACACATCACCCACGGATCTGAAGGAGTCTGCTGATGTCCGCGGACAAGACCGATATCAACCACAGCCGCCGCGCCCTTCTGGCCGGCATTCCCGCTGCCGCTGTTGCGGCCGTCGCGCTTGGCACAACGCGCGCGGCTGGCCAGACAAGTGCGCCCACTGGCCCCGGGCGCCGGATGCTCGGATCCCTGGAGGTGTCCGACCTCGGGCTGGGCGTTCAGAACATGCACCGCACGTTCCACACCCTCGTGCCGGATCGCGACGACATGATCGCCCTGATCCGCTCAGCCTATGAGCAGGGTGTGACGTTTTTCGACTGCGCCGAGCTCTACGGACCCTTCGAGTGTGAGCGCATTCTGGGCGAAGCCATGGCGCCGTTCCGCAATGACGTTCAGGTGACCACCAAGTTCGGCTTCAACGTCGATCCGGTGACGGGCGAGTGGGACTTTGGCGTCAACAGCAGGCCCGAGCAGATCCGGCGCGCGGTCGAAGGCTCACTCCAGCGCTTGGGCACGGATCGGATCGAGCTTCTCTACCAGCACCGCGTCGATCCGGTGGTTCCGATCGCGGATGTCGCCGGGACCGTCCAGGAGCTTATGGACGAGGGGAAAGTGCTGCACTGGGGCCTCTCCGAGACGGGACCGAACACCCTGCTCAGAGCGCATGACATCCTGCCTGTCAGTGCGGTTCAAAGCGAGTATTCGATGCTTTGGCGGGGTCGAGAGGCGGACATCCTGCCCCTCTGCCGCGAGCTCGGCATCGGGTTCGTGCCCTTTGCGCCCCTGGGCTACGGCTTCCTGACCGGGGCAATCGATATGGCCACGACCTTTGCCCCCAGCGACTTCCGCGCCAACACATCCCGCATGGCGCCCGAACACCGTCAGGCGAACCTTGCGCTCGTCGACTTGGCCCGCGACTGGGCCGCGCGCAAAGGGGCCAAACCTGCGCAGATCGCGCTGGCGTGGCTCTTGGGCCAAGGCGAGAACATCGTGCCGATCCCCGGCACAACGCAGATGACGCATTTGCGGGACAATGCCGCTGCCTCGGGGGTCGCAATCGCGGACGACGAGATGTCCGAGTTGACCGCAGCCCTGGACGCCATTGAGGTCGGCGGCGATCGTGCCCCGCCGCTCGTGGCGGCATGGTCCGACGTCGAAGCGCCCGACGTCTGACGCGCAAAGGCCCGGCCCAGACAAGCGCGCCGGGCCTCTGACGGGGGCGGCGCGGCGCTCGGTCCAAAGACCCAAAACTCGACCGATTGGCACACCAGCGCCCAGCCGGGCGAGCGCGCCGCCTTGCTCTGCCCATCCACAGCGCTGGCAGGGTGTCGCCGCTCACCTGCACCCGGTCTTGTCCCTCGGCACAGCGCGCACGAGCCAAGTCGGCTCGTTTGCCCCGCGTCACCAAGACCTCCCCAAGACACCCTGTCTGCGCCGACGCTCCCCGACCTGGAGCACGAAGCGAGTGCTTGTTTGCGCCGCACCGGCCATCGCGTCCCGAGCCTTGCGCTGCCTTCGGCGGGTGGCCGGTTGCGCCGGCGGCCGGGCTTCGTTGCCGAAGCCTCCGTGAAACGGTCGCGTTCCGCATTGAGGCGGGGAACGACGCCTGCGATCAGAGGCAGGCGCCAACCCGGGGGGCGCTTGCGCCTAGCGGGCGTGGTCTGGACGCACCGCTGCAGGACGGATTCGAGGATCCCGATACGCTTTGGGCGGCTCCGTGCAGAAAGAGGCAGTCGTCACCCACGTTCCGCTACCAGTCTGTCTGCAACGCGCGGCAGCCGAGTGGCGATCTCGTCTTCCGTCAGATCTCCGCCGTGGAGGTGTGGCGTCTTCGGCGCCGTGCGCTTCATCGCCTTCCCTGTCCGAACCTCGTAGGCGAGCGGTGGCACATCCATGAGCGCGAGCGCGCCGTCGATCTGGGTCCCGAAGTGTGAGATGTCGAAACCGTCCGGATCGTGCAGCGTTGCCTCGAACACGTCGCGCCCCTGGAGGACCAGCCAGCAGCGAAACGCCGCGAAACTGTCATCCGAGCATCCATCGCAGAGCAGATACGCGAGCGCCCAGATGTCCGTGCGATACGCCTCTCCGATGAGGGCCTGGAGGTGCTTGTCGAAATCCTTGATCGCAGACGCCTTGAACCGCTCAAGGCGCGCTGCGACGGCTTCGATATGGGCGGATACGCTGTGGTCTTTGGGACCGCCGACGATCTCCCAAAACACGTCCGGGGTCATGCTGCGTGGATCCGGCTTTCCTTTGGGGCGCCGGCGCTCTTCAGCTTCGACCTCCGCGCGCTCTGCGGCCAAACGCTTGAGCTCGGCTTGTGGAACGTCCATCCGCTCAAACCAGTGGCGGGCAAAGGCCATCAGGCCCAGGATGTCCTCCTTGATGGTCGGGATCTGTCCGATCAGGTTGGTGTAGCTGTTGCGGTCGGCGGCATCGCTCATCCCCGAGAATTTAGGCTTTCGATACCCTGCGGTCCGCTCCGCGATCCTGTACCAGAACCCAACTTTCACACAGGCTATGTGATTGCGCCACAGCCTGACGACACGCCGCGTCTGCCCCGCCTCGGCAAGCTGGCGCCAGCGCGCAAGATCTCCCTCATAGGGCCAGACGGTGTGGACCTCAGACGGGGTGAGATAGGCCTCGAGCTGATCGAAGAGGCGGCGTTCGACATACCCGTCCAGGACTTGGTCAAAGGCCGGGCGGATGTGGCTTTCAAAGAGCGTTCGGCCGACGTCCCGCTGGATCTTACCGGCGTGCAGGAGCTCAACAGCATAGTCCTGGAGGCGGTCCAGGTCCCTTGCCGGGGTGTCATATCGGGGGCGGAACACCTGTCCCTCAGCCACGCGGATCTCATCAGACATCTTCGTCCCACCTCGTTTGGTGCCATCCAGAGGCATACATCGAAAATCATGAGCATTCCTCCGAAACTAGGACAGGGGACTGCCATCAGGCGGCGGGTCTTCGCGCAGAGGCAATTTCGATTCGTTGGATCCGCCTAGATAAGACACTCGACGAAGATGCCCAAGGAGGGGGCCGCGTGGGCCTCAGTGCAAGACGCCGTGGAGATCACATTGAGGCAGGTATGGCGAGCGACAGCGCGGGTATCGCAACGATCAGGACGAGCACGGCAAGATCGCTGATCAAAAACCTCCAGATCCCGCCGAAGATCTGTCCAATCGAGATCCGCTCCTCAATAGCAGCGGCGAGCACGAACACATTGAGGCCCACCGGCGGCGTAATCAGCCCGATCTCCAAAAGCTTGACGATGATGAC
>JBCCWM010000358.1:0-4986 GCA_039193505.1 Pseudomonadota bacterium
ACCGGACGATCGAGGACGCGACCGCCAAGCGCTCCCCCTCCGACAACCCCGAACGGCTTCGACGCCCCCTCGCAGACCTCCTCGACGCGCACACCTTTGCGCGCCGTCTCACCGGTCTCACGCCCTCCGAGTACATCTGCAAGATCTGGCCTCCCGAGCCCCACAGATCCCTTGTCGACCCGCTCCACCAGATGCCGGGACTGAATAGCTAGGCCCGGCCCTTCCAGGGCACCAGCCAAAGCTCGGCCCGTCGCATCAGGATGTCGATCGAGTAGCCGATGATCCCGATCAGCACGATTCCCATCACGACGATATCGGTCTGCTGAAACTTCGAGGCGGCGATGATCATCATGCCGACACCCTTTTGCGCCGCAACAAGCTCAGCCGCAACGACCGTCCCCCAGCAGACCCCCATCGCAACGCGTGCGCCCGTGAAGATCTCGGGCAGCGAGTTCGGAATAATCACGTAGCGCAAGATCTGCATCCGCGACGCGCCGAGCGAGTAAGCCGCATGGATCTTGGTGATGTTGACCCCGGAGACGCCCGCCCGCGCCGCGATGATCATGATCCAGAGCGACGCGAGGAAGAGCAGCGTGATCTTCCCCGTTTCCCAAATCCCGAACCAGATGATGACAAGCGGGATCAGGGCGAGCGGCGGCACCGGCCGCATGAACTCGACGATCGGGTCGAACCAGCCTCGGAACCACCCCGAAAGACCCATCGCGTACCCGAGTGGGATCCCGACGAGCGCGCCCGCGGCGAACCCCACGATCACGCGGATGAGCGACCAAAACACATGCTCGAGGAGCGTGAAGTTCTGATACCCGTTGCCCGCGATCTCGACCAGGCGCGAGAGCACATCCTCGGGCGACGGGAGCCAGATCGGCTCCATCTGCATCCCTTTGGCCGGCGTGAAGTTGAGCGAGCCCTTGGCCGTCATCGTGACGGAGCCGTTCGGCACGTCGACCGTCCCCTCGGGCTCAATCGGGCGCCCCATCACTTCGACGACGCGGACCTCCTCACCGTCGTCGTTCCCAACCGCGCGGATCAGCTCGCTCCGCCACATCGCGACGGCGGCGGTGTCGTTCTTGGCAAACCCGTCGCCAGCCTCGACCTCCGGCGCGCCGGGATCGGCGCCGACCTCGTGGACAATCACGTGGATCGTGGCCGTGTCGCGAGCCCCAGACGCGTCCTCGGCCGTGTAGGAAAACTCAGTCTCCCCCGAAAAGGGTCCCGGCATATGCAGCGGCGAGATGACCGAGCCGGTGAACGCGCCCCACAGGAGGAAAATCACAACGATAGAGATGATCGAGGCCGCGCGGTCCGGACGCACGGCGCTCTCGTCTCCAAAAGTGACTGTCTTCAGGCTGGTGAAGTCGCGCCGCTCGGCCAGACGGCTCCGGACGGCAGAAACGGCTGCGAAAGCGATGACGAATGCCGCGATGTAGAAGAGGAGAACGATCATGCGGAAGCCTCGGTCCGGCCCATGATTTCCTCCTCCATCTCCCAGATCATCGCCAGGATTTCCTCACGCGTCTCGGCAAACCCATCAGACTGCTTGACATCCCGCAGATCTGCGCCCACGGCGCGGTCCGCGAAGGGCAAGTGGAATTCCTTGTGAATGCGTCCCGGACGGGGTGCCATTACGATCAGCCGCTCCCCGAGGAGGAGCGCCTCCTCGACCGAGTGTGTGATCAAGAGGACGGTCTTGCCCGTCTCCTTCCAAAGCTTGAGGACAAGGCCCTGCATCTTCTCGCGGGTCAGCGCGTCGAGCGCGCCGAGGGGCTCGTCCATCAGGATGACATCCGGATCGTTGGCAAGACACCGCGCGAGGGCCACGCGTTGCTGCATTCCGCCCGAAAGCTCGTAGACCGCCTTCTCTTTGAAGTCCTGGAGCCCAACAGCCTCGAGCAGGTGATCGGCGATCCGGCTCCGCTCGTCTTTCGACGTGCCCTTCATCCGGGGGCCGAAATCGACATTGTCGCGCACGCTCATCCACTCAAAAAGCGCGCCCTTCTGGAACACCATGCCGCGCTCTGCCGCGGGGCCCATGACGCTGTGGCCGTTGATCTCGACAGCGCCCGAGGTCGGCGCGAGGAAGCCTGCCACGATGTTGAGAAGCGTTGTCTTGCCGCAGCCTGAGGGGCCGAGCACCGAAACGATCTGCCCCGCACCGATGGTGAGCGAGACGTCCTTCAGCGCTTGCACCGCGCCGCCATTGGGCAAGTCGAAGCGCATCGACAAGTTGTTGATGTCTAGACCGGACACTGGACCTCTCGAAGGATAGCATCGGCCCGCCGGACAGGCGGACCGAGGGAGGGGAGCGTCAGTCCGCCGCGGCCTGAAGCGGGCCTGTGTTGACCGCATCGACATAGCTTGCGAGCTTCGCGTCCATGGAGCCTGCGTCGACAAAGACCTGTGCAACGCCGTCCATGAAGCTTGCAGCACCTCCGCCGAGCCACTTGTCGGAGAGCTGATCTTCGACCGAGGGGAAGACGAAGGTGTTGATGGTCGCCGCCGTCGCATCAAGGTCCATGCCCGCGTCCTGCGCGATCACCGGCAACATCTCGTCCGTGTGATTGCCAGAGTTCCACATCGCGTTCGCCTCGGCGGTCACCTCGAGGAAGGTTGCGACAAGCTCGGGCTCTTCTGCGACAAAGGACGCGGGGGCGCTCGTCACGTCGAATACGAGGATCCCGAGTTCTTCTTTCTCTGCGCCGGTCAGAAGGATGTTTCCATGCTCCTTCATCCGGCGAAGCGCACCGCCCCAGCCGCAGACCATGTCGAGCGAGCCCTGCGCGAAGGCCGCTGCCCCTTCGGGCGGCGCCATGTCGACGATTTCCATCGTGGTGATGTCGACGCCGAAATGCGCCATCTGGCTCAAGAAGCCGTAATGCGCTGCAGTACCGATCGGCACGCCGACTTTCTTGCCTTCGAGCTCGGCAACGCTCGCCTGGTCGATCTCAAGCGCTGTCGCCACAACGCAATTGTCGTTCTCGGAGTAGCTCACCGCGACGTCGAGGATCTCAAGATCCTGGCCCGCTGAGGTCGCCACGACGAAGGGCGGAACGCCCTGGCTTACGGCGATTTGCACGTCGCCCGAGGCCATGGCCGCCGACATTGCCGTGCCGGTGTCGAACGAGACCCAGTTGATCGGGATCCCGAGGGCCTCTTCGTACATGCCCTGAACTTTGGCGAACTGGAACGGCATCGGCCACTCGAGGAAGTAGGCCACTGTGATTTCATCGGCTGCGGATGCCTGGCTCGCGACAAGGGTCGCGGCCCCGGCAACGGCACCGATCAGGCTCGATTTAAATGTCATGTTGATCTCCCTGTCTGCTCAGTGACCCGCCCTTACGCGAGCGGATCAGCTGGACGCGTGACTATAGGTATGTTCCTTTTGGCGCTTATAGGTCCAGATTTCCCATAGTTTATAGATCCAGCACGCGCATAGAGAGTTCTGCACTGCAAAAACACGCCGCTGCTGCGGATTTGGGCATTGTTCACGGTTGGGCGCGGCACTGGGCGCACGCGCCTTCGCCCACCAATGGCTGCGCTGGGCCCGCACGCTCAACCCTTCCGGCCAAAAAGACGCCGGTCGAACCGCCGCCCGGTGACGATGACGGGCCTGGCGCGCCCAACGGCAAACAATGCCGCTTGGCCTGCCGGAATGACGCACGCGACCCCATTGCGTGCGGATGAGCGCCAGCGCATTCTTACGCGTCTCTCTCATCAGCGAACAGGACCGATCGTGAGCACTCTGCCCTCCACCGCCCGCGTTGTGATCATCGGAGGTGGGGCGGTCGGCGCCTCGGTCCTCTACCATCTCGGCCGCGCCGGCTGGACCGATTGCTTGCTTTTGGAGAAGAACGAGCTGACGGCGGGCTCGACCTGGCACGCGGCCGGCAACGTCCCGATCTTCTCCCCGTCATGGTCGGTGATGAACATGCAGCGATACTCGACCGAGCTCTATCGCGGGCTGGCCGAGGCGGTGGACTACCCGATGAACTATCACGTCACGGGCTCGATCCGCCTCGCGCATTCCCGGGAGCGCATGCAGGAGTTCGAGCGGGCGCGCGGTATGGGCAAGGCGCAGGGCCTCGATCTTGAGATCATTCCGCCCTCAGAGCTGAAGGGGCGCTATCCGTTCATCGAGACCCATGACCTCGAGGGCGCGCTCTGCGACCCCGATGACGGGGACATCGATCCCGCGCAACTGACGCAAGCCCTGGCCAAAGGCGCGCGGAGCCTTGGCCAGACGATCGCGCGCTTCTGCCCGGTGACCGGCATCGACCGGAAGGGCGGCGAGTGGATCGTGACAACGCCCAAGGGCGAGGTGCGGGCCGAGATCGTAGTCAATGCCGCGGGCTATTATGCAGGCCGCGTCGGCGAGATGTTCCGGCCGTTCGGCGGCCGCCCGGTGCCGATGATGGTGATGAGCCACCAATACCTCCTCTTCGAGGAGGTCGAGGAGGTCTGCGCCTGGTCCGCGGACGCGGGGCGGAAGCTGCCCCTCCTCCGCGATGTCGACAGCTCCTACTACCTGCGTCAGGAGAAGAACGGGTTCAACCTCGGCCCCTATGAGCGGTGGGGCAAGGCCCACTGGGCCGAGCCGACCGACCCGATGCCGGAGGATTTCAGCTTCCAGCTCTACCAGGACGATCTGGAGCGGATCGAGTGGTACATCGAAGACGCCATGGCGCGGGTGCCGCTGCTGGCCGAGGCTGGCCTCTCCAAAGTGATCAACGGCCCGATCCCCTATGCGCCGGACGGTCTGCCGCTGATCGGGCCGATGCCGGGCGTGCCGAACGCCTTTGAGGCCTCGGTCTTCACGTTCGGGATCGCGCAAGCGGGCGGCGCGGGCAAAGTCCTCGCGGAGTGGATCACCGAGGGGCAGACGGAGTGGGACATGTGGTCCTGCGACCCGCGGCGCTTCACGGCCTTTGCCGATCACGACTATTGCGTGGCCAAGGGGCTGGAGGTCTA
>JBCCWM010000359.1:0-4985 GCA_039193505.1 Pseudomonadota bacterium
CTTATCATTTCAGGTACATACGTGTAGACGGCCTTGTCGTCGGCGACCCCCGCCCCCGGCGCAGAGCAGAGCGTCACGCCGCCCGTCAGATAGACGCTCATCAGGCCAGGCACGCCGAGCATGCTCTCCGGGCGGAAGTGGAGCGGATCGAGAAAAGGATCGTCGATCCGGCGATAGATGACATCGACGCGTTGCGGGCCGCGCGTGGTCCGCATGAAGACCAGATCTCCCTCGACAAAAAGATCCTGGCCCTCCACAAGCTCAACGCCCATCTGATCGGCTAGAAACGAGTGCTCGTAATAGGCGGAGTTGAAGGCACCCGGTGTCAGGACGACGATCGTCGGTTCGCCGTCGCAGCGAACCGGCGCAACGGATGCGAGGGTGCGGCGCAATTGGTCCGGATAGTGCTCGATCGGGGCGACACGCATCATCCGGAAGAGATCCGGGAACATCCGCATCATGATTTCGCGGTTCTCAAGCATGTAGGACACGCCAGAGGGCGTGCGGCAGTTGTCCTCGAGAACAAAAAACTCCTCCGCGGAGGTCCGGACCAGATCTATGCCGACAATATGACTGAACACACCCTCGGGCGGGCGAAAGCCGGCGACGGAGGGTTCGTAGGCCACATTTCGGAACACGAGCGGAGCCGGGACCCGTCCCGCACGGACAATTTCCGCGCGGTCGTAGATGTCGCGGATGAATGCATTCAGGGCCTCGGCCCGTTGCTTGACGCCACGCTCGAGGCGCGACCACTCGAATGCCGTAAACACCCGCGGGATGAGATCGAACGGGATCAGCCGCTCGGGATCCCCACCCTCGCCATAGACGGCGAACGTTATTCCGATCCTGCGAAAGAGCGCTTCTGCCTCGGCTTTTTTGGCCGCGAGATCACCGGGACCCAAACGATCCGCCCATTCTGCGAGCGTGCGGTAGGTGTCGCGGATCGCCTCACCCTTGTACATTTCATTGAAGAAGGCGATGTGCAGTCCCCCAACCCGATCCGCAAACGATAGCCGCGAAGGTCTGCAGCCGGGAAGCCAGAAATTCGGGCATTCGCTCGGGGCGGGTTCGGGATGCAACCGTTTTGGGCTTCTGGCGATGCGTGCCGCCCACAGGCGAGGCAGGCTCTCGCCCTCAAGACGGGAAGTGTGCCATCACGGGCGCCGGGGGCGCTCAGTTCCCGGTGACGCCCGCCTCCTCAACTGCCTCGCGAAACGCGCTCGCCTCCTCGAGCTGAGAGGCGAGGCCCGCAAGTGTCAGGGGTGTCTCGGCACGGGGAGGCAGCGCAGGGCGTTGCAGACTGGCGGCGAGCGGTCGCAACTTGTCGGGCAGGGCGTCGGTCGAGACATCGCGCCAATTCTGCGTGAGGAGCGCCATTCGGCTCCGATCGGCGTCCTGGCGGCCAAGCTCTTCCAGGGATTCGAATGCCGCCTGAAGCGTGCCAAGCCGCAAGTAGGCCTCGGACCGCAGCCGCGCGGCCTCTTCATCCTCCAGCCCTTCCAAGACCGTAATGGCGCCTGCGGCATCTTCGCTCTCAAGTCTTGCTCGGGCTCGGATGAGCCGGTCCGCCCGTGTCAAAACCAGAGGATGCGTCTCCACGAGCGTTCGTGCTGCATTGGGCAGACCCTGGTCGATCAAGCCACCAGCGAGCTTTGTTCTCAGTGCGACACTTTCTCGATCGGTCCCCAAATGGTGCCTGTTCTCCAAGACAAGGGCCGCGTAGAGAACACCTGGCATTGCAGTCGGGTCGAGACCTTCGAGACCGCTGCGCCCGGTGGCTGCAATTCGGAGACCGTCACCTGGGTGAAGCGACGACAGCTGATCGATGCGCGCAAACCCCGCAGCAGGCCTATTGGCCGCGAAGTCAAGCCGGGACAGGGTCAGACCGATCCGCAGACCCTCGCGGGACCCTCTCCGCAAGCGGCGTTCGATGTCGAGGTCGGCGAACAGCCGCTCGGTCACTGGCGCCCCAAAAGACAGCACATCTTCGGCCTCAAGCAACAGGAGATCGACATGTGTCGGTCCACGCTCGGCGCGAAACTCGGCGGTGATCTCGCGGCTCTCTTCGATGTTGCCGAGTTCCACGGCTATTCTGGCTCGCGCGAACCCTTCAGATGCGGACATTGTGCCGGGTGTGCGGTCGAGTATGCGTTTCAGATCCTCAATTTCTACGCCAGCGCCTGCTTCGGCGGCATGGCGAAGGATCTCTGCGCCGGCGACCCGGCGAACCGACGGAGGAAGTTCCGAGAACGCATCTATCTGAAGCGCACCGCGTTCTGTTGAGGCGTCGAGCACCTCCAAGCCAGCAGCCGCACGCCACAGAGCAATGCGGCCGTCGCACCCCGCCATTTCGTGCATGGCCGCATCCTCAAGGACGGGCCGACCCTCCACAACCCGGGCGAGGTCCGTAAGAAGTCGATGAAATCTTTTGTCTCCCGGCGCGTGCTTGAGCAAGAGCTCGGCCTCGCGCCCGAAGCCGATGAAGATGTAGAATTGCGCAAGCTCTTGAAGACGCTTGGTGTCTATGCCCCCGTGATCGGCGACGAGTCCACGCCGAAGAAGCGCAATCTGATCCACAACCGGGGTGTCAGACGCCCAAAATCTCATGTTGAGCATGTCATTTTCTGGGCACGTATCCGCCACTTGGCTTTCCGAAGGGCGGCGAGGAGGCTCGATGAGCGGAAGCCGCGTGGTGATTTGGCGGCGCGCCAGTGCGGCGGCGTCCTCGGGCATGGGTGGGTCCGCAACCATGTCTGGCAGAGGAGGCGACGGCGTCGCGATCTCTGGCATCGCCTCGGGCGCCGGCGCATCGACGGGCTCGGCCCCGGTTCCCAACACTGGATCTGCATCGGTAGACCCCGGCGGAGCGTCGGCATCGCGTGAAGCACTGGCTTCGACGGCGTCCTGTAGCTCGAGAAGGCGATCCGTGTCCGTCACATCGATCAATCCTTCGGCCTCGGCCGCTTCGAGATCGCGGAGAAGCGCGCGGCCAAGTTCGGATGCAAGCCGGTCGGGTGTTGACCCCGGGGCACCCTCGTTGCGCTCTTCCGGCAGAGCGAGAAGCGCATCGAGCGGATCGGTCCGCGGAGGCGAGACGGGCTGCAACAGGACCGGTCCGACCGTCGCGGCATCCGTGGTGTCCTCCTCCCGTGCGCTCGGTGGATTGAGGACACGCCGGGCGACCGGATCGCCCGGTGCCCCGGCGGCACGGCGCACATCGACCGCAACGAAGCGGCTGCCCACACGGCTGACCGAAACATCGCAGCTGCAGGCCAACGTCAGTTCCAGGGTGGAGCCGAGCGCGCCAACCCGTCCGTCGACGGAGACAATCCTTGTCCGCGGCATCCGATCAAAAATACTTTCCAGACGAAAGGCTTGGCGTAACCCCGGAAACGTCACCGTTGTGTCGCGCCCGTCTTGCGAAACGGCCCAATCAACGCCGGACGGCACCGTGACCAGGAGGCGCGAGTAGTCCGGATGCTCCGCCGAGCGCACCAAAAGCTCCTGCGCGGTGGCCGGGGCCACCGCGAGGAACCACAACATCACGAGCAGGCGGACCGTCATGCGGCTTCCTTGCGGCCGCTGCGGAGGGCCTCCTCCAGATCGTTGAAACTCGGCCTGCGATCGTGGGGAGTGTTTTGGCGTCCCACTTCTACGCATATATTGGGCGGATGCTTGTGGAGGTTCGCGACAAGAACCTCACGGATCAGCTTGTAGAATTTTTGGTCTTCATCGACGACGCCTGCCACTCGGTTAGCAAACGGTCCGACAAGACCGTAGGCGAGAAAAACGCCCAAGAAGGTTCCCACCAAGGCGCCGCCGATCATCTTCCCCAAAACCTCGGGCGGCTGATCGATCGACGCCATGGTTTTGATCACACCGAGAACTGCGGCGACGATGCCAAGCGCCGGGAGACCGTCGGCGACGCTCTGAAGAGCGTGGCTTGAGTGTTGCGCGTGGTGGTAGTGCGCCTCCATTCGCTTGTCGAGGAGTTCTTCCACTTGGTGCGGGTCGTCATAGTTCATAGAGGCCGAGCGCATTGTGTCGCAAATAATGTCGATCGCCTCGTGGTCCGAAAGAATACGCGGAAACTCCGAGAAAATGTCACTCTCATGCGGGCTCTCGATGTGACCCTCGAGCTCGAGCGGGTTCTGGCGCGCAACCCGGATAAGGCGGAAGAGGAGAACCAGGAGATCTTGATAGTCCTGCGGCTTCCACTGCGGTCCGGAGAAGACCTTGCCGATGTCCTTTGCGGTTTGTTTGAGGCCATGAGTGTCGTTTGAAATGACAAACGCACCAACGGCGGCACCACCGATCATGATCATCTCAAAGGGCAGCGCTTTGATGATGATGCCGAGTTTGCCACCCGCCAAGAGGTAGCCCCCGAAGACCATCACGAAGACAATCCCGATCCCGAGAAATCCTAGCATGGCACCTCATCCCTCCCACAGCGCACCGACACTCGTGTTTAACGCGCGCACCCTTAAGATTCTCTCAAGCGCACCGCGGCGTCGTCACTCCGTCGGGGCGCCGACATTTCGAGAGGCCATGATGACACTGACGGTGTAGGCCGTTTCCGTCGTCATGGCAGACAACACATCCGCGGCCGCTTCCGGGGCCATGCGGATCAAAAAGCCGGCGGCAAACACGGGGTCCATCGAATCGAAGATCACAGCCGCGTCCTTTGCCTTCATGTTCTGGTAGACGGCGGTGAGACGCTGAATGTCGTTTTCCGCGGCCTTGTCCGCGATCGACAGGGTTTCGGCGAGGGCGTCTTCCGCCGCAATCAGTTCGCCTTTCCGGCGCTCGAACTCCTGCTCTGCGATGTCGAGGAGGGCCTGTCGTTCCGCGATGCGACGTTCCCTCTGATCGAGCTGCTGTGCGCGTTCCTGAATGGCCGATAAGAGCGCGTCCTCTTCAAAACTTGCCGCTTGCTCGGGCAACCGGTCTCCGATTTGTTGGGCAACAGCGGGGCCCGTGACGCC
>JBCCWM010000360.1:0-4980 GCA_039193505.1 Pseudomonadota bacterium
GGCGTCAGCCTCGGGCTCATCGCGGGCTATGTCGGCGGATGGACCGGCACGATCATCATGCGGATCGCCGATGTGCAGCTCACCTTCCCGGCGATCCTGGTTGCCATGCTCATTTTCGGGATCGCCAAGAGCGTCATTCCCGTCGACATGCGCGATCAGATGGCGATCTGGGTCCTGATCCTCGCCATCGGCCTCTCGGATTGGGTGCAGTTTGCACGGGTTGTCCGCGGCGCGACGCTCGTTGAGAAGCGGAAGGAGTATGTCGAGGCCGCCCGCCTCATCGGCCGCCCTGCGCCCGTGATTATGGTGCGCCACATCCTGCCAAACGTCCTCTCCCCTGTTTTGGTGATCGCCACGATCAGCCTGGCGCTTGCGATCATCGCTGAGGCGACACTGTCCTATCTTGGAGTTGGCGCCCCACCGACCGAGCCCTCGCTCGGGACGCTGATCCGGATCGGGCAAGGGTTCCTCTTCTCCGGTGAATGGTGGATCCTCGTCTTCCCGGCGGGGACGCTTCTCTTCCTCGCGCTGTCGGTCAACCTCCTTGGCGACTGGCTCCGCGATGCGCTGAACCCGCGGCTGCGTTGACGTTTTGGCGGAAGGCGATCTGACCATCGGCATTGAGGAGGAGTACCTCCTCGTCGACGCTGAAACGCGCGCTGTTGCCGCGAGACCTCCCAAGGGCTTTATGGACGCGTGCAAATCGGCGCTCGGCGATCGGGTGACCCACGAGTTTTTGCAGAGCCAGGTCGAGATCGGCACCGGTGTCTGCCGCACCGTTCCAGAAGCCCGGGCCGAGCTCACCGAGCTGCGCGCCACAGTCGCCGATGCCGCCCGTGCCCATGGCATGCGGATGATCGCAGCCTCCACCCATCCCTGGACCCACTGGAAGGACCAGGAGCCCGTCGACATGGAGCGCTACCGCATCCTCGGGGCGGAGCACCGAAGCCTTGCCCGGCGGATGGCCATCTGTGGGATGCACGTTCATGCCGGGATCGCCGACAAGAACGTGCGTGTCGATGTGATGAGCCAGCTGAGCTACTTCCTGCCGCATCTCCTCGCGCTGTCCTGCTCCTCTCCATTTTGGGAGGGGATGGACACCGGGCTCAAGGCCTTCCGCCCGATCATCATCGGCGATCTCCCACGCTCCGGTCTGCCGGAAGTGTTCGAGCGTTGGAACGACTGGGAAGAGCTGTTGGAGGATCTGGCGGTCACCGGCCTGATCGATGACCCGTCCAAAATCTGGTGGGATCTCCGCCCCTCGGGCAAGCACCCGACCCTTGAGCTCAGGATCTGCGACATCTGCACGGAGATGGAGGACGGGTTGACCATCGCCGCGCTCTATCAGTCGATCCTGGCGCTGCTCCTCGATCTGCGCGCCAACAACCAGCGGTGGCGGCACTATCGCCGCGTGCTGATCACCGAGAACAAGTGGCGCGCACAGCGGTCCGGCGTGGAGGCCGAGCTTGCCGATTTCGGTCGTCGGATCACGCGCCCCGTGGTCGATCTCTCCGAGGAGCTGGCCGAGATGCTCGCCCCCTATGCGGATGCGCTCGGCTGTGCCGCAGAGGTTGCGCGAACACCCGAGATCGCGCGGCGCGGGACGAGCGCGGACCACCAGCTTCGCGTGTGGACCGAGGCAACCGCCGCCGGCGCCAGCGAGGCCGAGGCCTTCGTGGCCGTCGTCGACTGGCTGATCGAGAAGAGCGCGCCCGCCTAGGTGGCGTGGCTCGGGCATCGCGCCACCCGCCCTCTACGCGTCGGGACAGCAGCCAGCCGGCGTGCCGCGACGGGGCTGTGGGGTTTGCCGCGCGATCTTGCCATTCTTTGTTAACCACGCCACTCCATCCTTCCTGACATCTGGAAGTCTGTGCCATGGTCACCGCCGAACCTCTCGCATCGCAGCTCAACCATGCACTGATCGAAGCCGCAGCGCGCGGCCCCTTGGCGCTCGAGCGTGAGCTCGCGGCTTCGGAGTTTCCGCGTGTTCGTCCCGGCCACGCGCTCTTTGCCTGGCGGGGTGCCGCGGAGGGCGTGGAGCTCTTGCGGTGGATCCATGCGGGCGTCGACCGCACGCCCTTTCGGGCCGTCCAGGGCAGCGATCTCTGGCTGCTGGAGTTGCCGGTCGAAGATCGTGGGCGGTTTGAGTACAAGCTCGGCCTCCATGGGAACGGGCATGGGGCAGAGCATTGGATCCTCGATCCCTTGAACCCTCACAGGGCGGGCGATCCTTTCGGTGAGAACTCCGTCTGCCGCACATTCGGCTACCAGGTTCCGGATTGGACGCGGCCGCAGGGTGCGCCCGCGGGACGGATTGAGGAGATCGGCATTCGCAGTCCTGCCTTCGGGGAGGACCGGCGGGAGCGGATCTATCTGCCCGCGGCCCACGATCCGGCACGGCCCTATCCCGTCCTCGTTGTCCACGACGGCGAGGACTATGTCGCCTATGCCGATCTCGCGGTGTCGCTCGACAACCTGATTGCGGCGTGTGATGTGCCGCCCTTGGTCGCGGTTTTGGTCCAGACGCGCGACCGGATGAGGGACTACACCGGCGGGCGGGCCCATGCGCGCTATATCGCGACGGAGCTTTTGCCGACCCTCGATCAGCGTCTCAGGATCACCGCCAACCCGAGCGAGCGGGTCCTCCTCGGCGCGAGCCTCGGCGCGGTCGCCTCGCTCTCGACGGTGCTGCGCTATCGTGGGGTCTATGGCGGGCTGATCCTGAAGTCGGGAACCTTCATCCTCGACCCCAAGAAACTCGAGGCGCGCCCGCACCCGGTCTTTCGCCGGACGGCCCGTTTTGTGGAGGCGCTTCGCCGCACGTCGGAGCTCCAGGAGATGCGTGTCTTTGTCTCGTCGGGGGAGCTTGAGGGGCTGGCGGAGGACAATCGCGCGCTCGCCGCCCACTTGCAGAGCAAAGGTGTTGATGTACTCTTCAGGAGCACCTGGGACGGGCACCACTGGCACAATTGGCGCGATCAGCTGCGCACCGCGCTGATGTGGGTCTTTCGCGGGCAAATCACGTGACGGCGGCCCCCGGGCAACGCCGGGGGAGGGGACTATGGGGAACCGGACCGTTGAGATCGGTCTGTCGCTCGGCGCGGACATTTGCTGGCCAATCGCCTATGAGCATCTGTTCGATGCACTGAAGCTCGACCTCAAGATCGGCGCCGACCGTCTGTCCTTCAACTGTGAACGGGTGACAATCGAGCCGTTCGACCTCCGCAAGCCGGTCAAGTACGACGTAGTGATCGACCGCTTAACCCATTGGTACAGCACCAGCCGGGAGTGGATCAAAAAGGGCATCCTGCTCAACGACCTCTATGTCTACAACAACCCGTGGTCGCTCCAGTCGAACGAGAAGCACACGTCCTACGCCGCGATGATGCGCCTCGGACTGCCGGTGCCGGACACATGGATGCTGCCGCCCAAAGCCTACGACCTGACCGATGATCTCGACGCAACCCTCCGCCAGTATGCGCGGATGTTCAGCCTGGAGGATATTGGTGCGGATCTCGGATATCCGTTTTTCATGAAGCCCTACCATGGCGGCGGCTGGAAGGGTGTGTCCAAGATCGACAACCTGGACGACTTTCAGCGCTCCTATGACGCCTCCGGCACGGAGGTGATGAACATCCAAGCCGCTGTCGAGCCCTATGAGCGGTTCGTGCGCTGCGTGGGCCTCGGGCCGCAGCTGAGGAAAGTGAACTACGACCCAACCGCGCCGCTCCACGACCGGTACAGGATCGAGACCGACTTCCTCACGCCGGCGGACACCACGGTGCTTGAGCAGACGACGCTGACGATCAACAGCTTCTTCGGGTGGGATTTCAACTCCTGCGAGGCGCTCCTCCGCGACGGGATCTGGCACCCGATCGACTTTGCGAATGCCTGCCCCGACAGCCAGGTGACAAGCCTCCACTACCACTTTCCCTGGCTCATCAAGGCAAACCTGCGCTGGTCGATCTTTTGCGCGGCGACGGGGCGGAAGATGCGCAAGAACATGGACTGGTCGCCCTTCTACGAGGTCGCCGACCAGGAGATGGATCTGAATGAGCGCCTGAAGGAGTACGCCGCGATCGCGCATGATCGCTTTGAGAGCGAGGCGTTCGGGGCGTTTTGCCGAACCCATCTCGGACATCTCGACGAGCTCGCCTACGAGTTCTTTGGGTCCGAGAAGCTGCGCGATGCGATCCGGCAGAAGGTGGTTGCGATCTTCCCCGCCCACGAAGTTGACGAGTTCACGGAGCTCTTTTGGTCGCGCATCCAACTCTGGCGCGAGAAGGAGGGGCAGCTTGTCCATGAGAGAGGCTACTAGCTGGCACTCAGACCGGATCCAGCAACGGATCTCGCTCGTGCGCTGGGGCCATTGGGGTACACCTGTCCTCCTGTTCCCGACCGCCGGCGGTGACGCCGAGGAGGTGGAGCGGATGCAGGCCATCGCGTCGCTCTGGCCGCTGATCGAGGGTGGCCGGATCAAGGTCTACTCCATCGACAGCCTCGCGGGGCGCGCGCTTGCCGCGGGCTGGGGGTCCGTTGAGCATCGGTGTTGGCTCCTCAACGCCTTCGAGGCGACGGTTGCCCACGAAGTCGTGCCTGCGATCTACGCCGATTGCGGTGGGCGGATCGAGGTGATCGCCGCCGGTGCCTCCATCGGGGCGTTCAAGGCCGTCGCCATGATCTGCCGCTACCCCGATCTCTTCCGCGCAGCACTCGCGATGAGCGGCACGTACGACCTCGAGCGGCTGCTCGGGTTTGGGGGCACCGAGGACTTCTATTTCGCCTCGCCCCGCGCCTTCGTCCCCGGGCTCGAAGGACCCGCGCTCGACCGGCTGCGGAGCCGCTTCGTCCTCCTCGCCTTCGGCGGTGGGCGGTGGGAGAGCCCGGACGAAGCCTGGCACATGGCCGGCACGCTCGGCGCGAAAGGCGTGCCGAACCGGGTCGACGCATGGGGCCCGGAATGGGACCATGACTGGCCGA
>JBCCWM010000361.1:0-4969 GCA_039193505.1 Pseudomonadota bacterium
GCGCGCGACGGAGCTTGCCGGTGTCGGCGGCGTTGTGATGGCGACGACCGAGGACGCGCCGAGCAATGCGCCCGCAGAGATCGGATCGGTCCGCGAGGCGCCGGAGGCTCTGCCGGGGCTCAGCCCGGTTCTGGTGGCGGCTGGCGGGGCGTCGGAGACAGTGGTCCGGGTGCTCGCGGCGGCGACGCTCGTCGAGACGGTGGAGCTTGGCAAAGTCCTGTCGCGAATGGCCGAAGATCCGGGCATCACGCTCAGTCAAGCGCCGCGCCGGCCGGTGTTTCTGCGCGAGGCCGTTGTCCCCGAGGCGCCGGCCCCCGTCGCCGTGCGCGACCCGCCCGAACCGGTCGCCGAGGTCGTGGTCGAGGTGGTCGAAGCCCTGCCGCCGGCGGAGCCCGAGCCCGAGCCGGACCTAACGCTCGACGAGCTGATCGCGCTCGAGAACGAGTTGCCGCGCTCCGCCCGCCGCTCCCTTCAGGCAGGTCTCCGGCGCGAGGGGTTCTACTCCGGCTTCATAGACGGCATCCTCGGGCCCCAATCCCGCTCGGCGATTGAGACCTTCCAGACCGCCGTCGGAGGCGAGGCGACCGGCTACCTGACGCCCGACCAGATGACCCGCCTCTTCGGGGAGGAGAGCTGATCACGCCTCGAGCCAGAGCGGGTTGGACCAGGCGCGCTTGCCCGCCGCGTCGAGGATGACGGCGCGACACCAGCCGCCCGCAAAGGGCTCGAGCGGCAGGCGCGCATGCGTGACCTGTTGACCCGGATGGGTGCGCATCCTGGCCGCTGGGCCGACCAGGATGATGTTGGACGCGGCTGTGCACCGGATGACGAGATGGTCGCCGTCCCGCGCGATCTCGTGGAACTCGGGCCCTTGCGTCGCATAATGCCGGCCGGATTTGAGCGCGTCGAGAAGCGCGGCGGGCGCGTTCTCCTCAGCCTTCACCATCACCCAGCCGCCGAACGCATCCATCTGACTCCAATGGCTGTCATCGGTCGCGATCACGTCGATCCGCCGACCGGCGGAGAGAAGGGCATCGAGCATAACAAGGCCGTCGCCCCGATCGCACTCCACCGCGCAGGTGTGGTTGTAGACCTCCACCGCATGCGCCGCATCGAGTGTCAGTGCGTCCTCGAGCGTCAGATTGTACCAATGCGGGTGCGCGATTGCGACGAAGGCCCCCGCCTCGCGGCAACGCCGGGCGAGCGTCGGGCCCGTCTCGGTCGGCCCCGTCGCCGGAAAGTCGGGCGGCAGGCCGACGGCGACGATGTGCCAGAGCTCCGCGCGGGAGGTCGCGGGGGCGTGCACTTCGGCGCCGAGAAGGGTGGTGAAGGTCTCGGTCCAGAACGTGCGGGTGTCCGAGATGGGAAAGTTGTAGCCGGGCAAAAAATGGTCGGTCAGCGCCACAAAATCATAGCCTTGGCGGCGGTACCGCGCCACGGCCTCTTCGGGTGTCAGCGCACCGTCTGAATTCGTAGAGTGCCCGTGAATGTTGCCCCGCCAAAACCGTCCGGGTGCATCAAAGGCCTCAAGCATGCGCACTCCTCAATGTAACAAAACTCACGCTTCCAGTATGCCGAGCCGCGCCCGGAGGGGGCAGAGGTCATTCGCCGCCCATAGTGGGAAAGCTCACACTGACGGTGTGCGCCAGGCCCGCGACAGCGCGGCGATCCAGTTCTCGTGGGTCAGCTTGGCGATCAGCGCAGGCGTGTAGCCGTGGTCGCGCATCAACGCCCGGAGGACCGGCAGGTCCGCCGCGGTTTTGAGATCGGCCGGCACGACCGCCCCGTCGTAATCGGAGCCGAGGCCCACGCGGTCTTCACCGAGCATGCCGATCAGGTGGTCGAGATGGCGGAGCAGGATCTCGAGGCTGACCTCCGACGTCATCCGGCCGTCGGGCCGCAGAAAACCGCTGGCGAAGTTGAGACCGACCATACCGTCCCGCTCCGCGATCAGGCTGAGCTGGCGGTCTGTCAGATTGCGGCTGTGGGGACAGATTGCATGGGCGTTCGAATGCGTGGCGATCAGCGGCCCCTCGGTCACTCGCGCGACATCGTCCACGCCCGCCGCGTTGAGATGCGAGAGATCGATCACCATCCCGAGCGCCTCGGCCTCTCGGACGAGCGCGATGCCCGCATCGGTCAGGCCCGGGCCGATGTCCGGGTCCGCGGGACACTTGAACGGAACCCCATGGCCAAAGATGTTTGGCCGGCTCCAAACCGGCCCGATTGAGCGGAGACCGGCGGCGTACAGCACATGGAGCGCGTCGAGATCCGGTCCGATCGCCTCCGCCCCTTCGAGGTGGAGCACGGCGGCGAGCGGTCCGGTCGAAATGGTCGTGCGCACGTCCTCCGCCGTGCGGCAGAGGCGGAGTGCGCCGGCCCGTTCGAGCGCAAGGCAGATCCGGGCCTGGGCAAGCACAGCCGGCATTGCCGATCCCGGCGTCGGTGGGTCGGGCATATGAGCCTGGCGCGGCGAGGGGACGAAGATCGCGAAGAAGCCGCCGGCAAACCCCCCAGTGCGCGCCTTCTCCACGTCGATCGCACCGTCGCGCCCAGTGACAAAAGAGGTGTGGGACCCGGCGCGCCACAGGCGCGACAAGACGTCGTTGTGGCCGTCGAAAATCGGAGGGTCGCGCGGGTCTTGGGTCACGCGCGCGAGCCTACTCCGCCGCGTCGTCGAGCGCTAGGCGCTCCGTCGTCCCTCGGACAGCATATAGGAGCGCTTACCAAAGCAGGGCCCATCGATGGCGTGTGTCACGCCCTCGGGGACCCCGACATCTCCTGGTCACAGCGCAATCTGTTGGCTGCGACACAACAGGAGACCGCTCGCCACACCTCTGGCCATCGGCCGCTTTGTCTCGGCTGGTGTCCAAGTGTCTCCCGTCCAAACTGGCATCCGGCGACGGGCGTCAGTCGAGTGCGCCGCTTGTCGTCCTGTCGCGGATGATCTCAGCGATCCGTTCGGGGGCCAGGATCGGAGGCAGCATGCTCTCGACCCGACCGGTTCCATCGGTGAGGTAGATGAAGCTGCCGTGGGAATAGACCGGAGTGCCTTCTATCGTGTGAAAGATCACCTCGCGCTCGACCTGAAAGACCGAGCGCGCCGCCTCCAGTGCTGCCTCCGAGCCCGTGAGCCCGATCAAGTCGTCATGGTAGAGCGGCATCGCCTCCGCGAGCGCTTCGGTCGTGTCGAAAGCCGGATCCACGGTGATCATCATCGCAGCGAGATCGGTGTCGCCGAGGAGGTCGAGCGCCTCGCCGATCGCCGGCAGGGCCACCGAGCAGATCGCCTCGCAATTGGCATAGCCGAAAAAGATAAGCATCGGCCGCCCTGCGAAATCCGCCTCGGTTCGCCGCGCGCCGGTCTGATCCAGGAGATCGAAGCGCGCTTCGATCTCGACGAAAAACGGCAGCGGCGGTTCTGCGGCGTGGACGGTGCCCGCGGCGAGGGCCGCGAGCGCTAGGGTCACTCGAACCATTCGTCGATGAACGCTTTGTCGGTTTCCGGGCCGAGGCCGAGATAGCCCTCGAGCGCGATCTGCGCGCCGATCGATGCATCGCGGCGGAACCACGGGCCCTTGCCGGTCGCATCGGGGTTCAGCTCAGCCCAAACCTTGGTCCAGCGGTTGGCGCGCACGGCCTCCTCCGCCTCGAGCGGGCGGATGGTCTGGACCTGGTAGAACTTGGCCGGCATGAGTTCCGTGTCGCCGACCAGGTTCCCGTCAACCTCGACCATTTGGCCACAGAAGGGCGCGAGCTCCCGCGCGGCGCCGGTGAAAGCGGGCTGACTGTTCTTGGCGGCGAGGACAAGAACGCCATCCGCGTCCCGCAGGATCCCCATTTGCCGGGCACCGTCGCCGCACCCGTCCACACAGTTTCCGGTCAACTCGCACAGGATGTCGACCACACGGCCCGTGAAACGCGCCGGCTCCTCCCCAGCGACGCCCCAGGCCTTCGCCTCGGAGCCTGCAGAAAACCGGCCCTCTTCGGCGAGGCCGGGTGCCGCGAGAACGGCGAGCAAGGCTGTCAGACGGATCATTGCGCGGCACTCTCTGGGATCGCGAAGGGGGGAACGACGCCCCATTCGTCGTGGTTCACGTTGACGATTCCGGAATTGTCGACCACGTCGGCCACGACGATGTAGTTGATCCCGTCCCGCTCGTAGAGGTCGCCGGTCGCGGTCACGAGGTCGCTCTGGATCTCGAGGATGCCGGGCGAGCCCGAGGCGCCGGTCTCTTCTTCCCACTTCATCACCATGTAGACGCTGCCATCGTCGGCGCGGAGACCGACCGGAATGCCACCTGCTGCGCACCACATGGCGCATGTGTGGTGAGCCGAGCCCGTCACGGCATCAGGCGGGCCCATGACGCCCGAGAAGTAGCACCACGTGTCGATCACCTCCCCCGTGATCTCCACACGTTCGCCAGCGGCAACAGCGGGGAGCGGCAGGGCAAGCGCGGCGATAAGAGCGGCCGTTCGCATGACATCCTCCATCCTGGTGAACGGAGCTTAACACTCCGACCTGCCAGTCCATCTCAGAAATCCGTGATAGGTCGCCGAAAGATAGATTGAATTTTAATTGAGCAATAAAATTTCCACGCTAACATTCATTCGGTCATAAATGTGCGTCGAGGTCTCGGATGTTGGATGGTGCTGTCGCAAACGCCCCGCGGGGGACGATTTGGTTGGATGAACTCGTGCCCGGCATGGTGCGGCAGGTCACGAAGACAGTGCGCGCGGCGGACATCGAGGCCTTTGCCGACATCTCCACCGATCGCAATCCGGTGCATCTCTGCGACGAGTATGCCGCGGGCTCGGCCTTTGGCGGGCGGATTGCGCATGGCATTTTGACGGCCGGGCTGATCTCGGCCGTGATCGGAGAGCAATTGCCGGGCCATGGCAGCGTCTATCTTGCCCAGTCGCTCCGCTTCCGCGCGCCGGTCCGCCCCGGCGACACCGTGACCGCGGA
>JBCCWM010000362.1:0-4953 GCA_039193505.1 Pseudomonadota bacterium
CATTGTTTGGACCGAGGCGCGAGCGCGCGCGGCGGAGATCGCGGCCCTGCCCGATGCGGCCTATCTCGCCCTGCTCCGTCCGCGCTTCGGTCGGCATCTGGGCGAGATCTCCCTCACCGGGGCGCGATACAGCTACCCGATCGCTCTGTCGCTTGCGACGGCACTGACAGCGCCCCGGCGCGCGCTCGTCGGTGACGCGGCACACGCCATCCACCCCCTGGCCGGACAGGGCCTGAACCTCGGGCTCCGCGACGTGGCCACACTGGCGGAGGCGTTGGCAGATGCGCGACAGCGGGGGGAGGACATCGGGGCGGCCGATGTGCTGGACCGATACGCGGACTGGCGGCGCTTTGAGATCGCGGCGCTCGCAACGGCCACGGACGGCCTCAACCGGCTGTTCTCAAACACGAACCCGCTTCTCAGACTGGTGCGCGGGCTCGGGCTCGGCGCGGTCGAGGCGCTGCCGGGCCTCCGGCGCCTGTTCATCGCCGAGGCCGCCGGTCTAAAAGGCGATCTGCCTCGCCTCCTCCGCGGAACCCCGCTTTAGGCAGATATCTCTTCCAGAAACCCGGTGAGGAGGCTCAGAAAAGCCTCCGGTGCCTCCACCGGTGGCAAGTGACCGACATCTGGGATGACCTCAAAGCGGGATCCTGGGATGAGGGCTGCCGTCGCGCGCACGTGTTCGGGTGGACTTGATCCATCCTCACTGCCGGCAATCGCCAAAGCCGGGAGGGTCAGGCGCGCCGTTTCGGCCGTCAGGTCCGCGTCGCGGAGGGCCGCTGCGACGCCAAGATACCCCTCGACCGGCGTCCGCTCCAGCATCGCGCGCCACAGGCCCACGTCCGCCCCTGAGAGAAACGGCGGCGCAAACCATCGGACCAGGATCTCGTCCGACATCGAAGACAGGCCCCCTGCCCGGATCGACGCGATCCGCGCCGCCCAAGTCTCGACCGTCCCAAGACGCGCGGCCGTGTTTGAGAGCACGAGAGCCGACACCAGGTCGGGCCGCCTGGCCGCCAGGCCCTGCGCCACCATGCCGCCCACGGAGAGCCCAACCACGACCGCGCGGCGCAGATCGAGATGATCGAGGAGCCCCGCCGCATCGTCGATCAGGTCGTCGATCGTGTAGGGCCCCGGCGGGCAGTCCGACAGGCCATGGCCCCGCATATCGAAGCGGATCAGCCGCATCCCGCGCAGATCCGACACACATCCGGACCAGAGCCTGAGATCGGTGCCCAGAGAATTGACAAAGAGCAATGCCGGACCGTCGCCGCCAGTGTCCTCGACGTGGAGCCCGACACCCGCGACCGTCAGGCGGCGCATCAGCCGCCGAGCCCGGCCTCTAGCGCATCGAGGTTGCGCGACATCCGCTCGAGAAAAGAGAGGTCGTCGTTCGCACCGGTGTCGAACACGATGCCAGAGAGATTGCGCTCTGAAATCTCGACGCGCGCATCCTCGACCGGCGCGCGCTCCCAGAGGAAGATCGTGGCCGGATCCTCAGCGAGGATCGCATCGAGCTCGGCGAGGTCCTCCTCGCTCGGCGCCGCGCCGGGATCCCAGGCCACACTCAGGATCTCAATCCCGTAGGCCTCTGCGAAATAGTCGTAACTCGGGTGCGAAGCAATCAGCGGGCCCTCAATGCGCTCTCCCAGGGTGCTTGCGCGGGCATCGAGTTCAGCGAGGGATGCCAGCAGCCCTGAGACCTCCACCGGCGCCGAAAGCGCCGCCTCCAGGCCGGCCGCAATCGCCTTGGCCTGTTCCGACGCGAGCGAGAAGTCGAGCCATGTCATCGGTCGTACGACACCGTGAGAGTGCGCACCCGCCGCGCCGTGACTGTGGGTCACGGCATCCTCAGCGGTGATGAACCGAGCTTCGAGCCCATCCGTCGTCACGACCGTGCGGGACCGCGGGATCGAGGTCCGCTCCGTCCAGGCCGCATAACCTGCGCCGTTCAAGAGGATCAGATCGGCGGTCTGGATCGCCGCGATCTCCGCCGCGGATGGCATCCACGTCGCGGGATCGACCCCTTCGGGCACTGGCATCTCGACAGCAACATGTTCGCCGCCGATAAGGCGCGCGAAATCCGCCAGAACACTGTTGACTGCCACGACGCGGATCGGCTCGGCAAACAAGGGTGTGGGCGCCAGCATCGCAAGTAGGGCGAGAAGGCGGGACATACATTCCTCCGGTCGGTCCATCAGCCTGTGAACAACAGGCTCAGACCTGAAGTAGTCGGTTGGCGCACCCTCTGTCGAGGTGTGAACGGCATTCCGCGCCCAGAAAGCGCGCTTTACGCGCACTGGTCAGAGCCCGCGCGCCGTGAGAAGCCAGACCGCCAGGGTGTCCGCGCGCGCCGAAACCACCGCCTCGGCCAACAGGGCCAGCGCAAGTGCGCCGAGGCCGATCAGGGCCGCATCCGCGCCGAGAAGGGCCGCGATCCGCCAGCGCGCCGCACCGATCCGAGCCGCGGTGCGCAGCTCGGTCTCCCTCATGCGGATGCTGAGATAAAGCGCCAGGAGGATCGCGAAGGACGCCGCGACGCCGACCACCGCGAAGACAGCATCAAGAATGCGGCCGATCCGGAACACGGTCTCAAGAAGGGCTTCGATGACCACGCCGGGGACGACGGCGCGCATGTCCTCGCGCCCGATATAGCGCCCGCGCAAGACGGCCGCGTTGCGCGCATCGGGCGGCACCGCGATCACGCTGGAGATCGGGTACTCCAAGCGGTCGCCGTGGAAATGGAAGGTCGCAATGGTCTCGGGCGTGATCCGGTTGAACTGTTGCACGGCCCGGCTCGCGACCAGCGCCCCCTCCGAGGAGCCAACCACCATGTCGGTCTCGACAACATTCGCATGTCCGTGGCCAATCCCCTCGATCACCCAGGCGGTCGTGACATCGACGAAAACGGCTTCGTCATCGGCCGTGCCGGTGGGCGCAAGGACCCCCACGACCGACAGCTCGAGGGGATAGGCCCCCCCGATGTCAAAGAGGTTCTCGGGATCGGTCAGCAGCACATCCCCGGCCCGAAGGTCGAGCCGAACCGCAGCGCTCGTGCCGAGCACAGCCTCGCCGAGGAGGGCGAGGCCGCGTCCCGCCGCAACCTCCAAGTCGCGAAGTTCAAAGTACTCAAGCGTAGTGCCGACAACGGGTTGGCCGCCCGCGGTGTAGCGCACATGGAGCGGCACCGGGGTCGCAAGCCCCTCATCCCAAAGCCGCTCGACCTCGGCCATCGTGATCCGTTCCGGCCGGTCGGCGGTGAAGTAGAGCCCATTCATGATCAGATCGAGGGCGGAGCCGCGGGCGCCGATGATCACCGGGGTCGTTTCGGCGCGCTCTGTGAAGTGGCTCTCAGCGGCGTCGAGCACCGTTTGCGTGGCAAGCGGCACGGCAAGGATCAGGGCCAGAGATGTCACCAGCACCGCCGAGCGGATTGCCGTATGGCGCACATACGCCACAGCCAGGATCAGGATATCGCTCACAGCTCGGCCGGGAGGGCGGCAAAGTCGATCACTCGATCAAAGCGATCGAGAAGCTGATGGTCATGGGTGACCGCGATCAGTGTTGCGCCCGCCCGTTCGACTTCGTCAAAGAGAAGATCGAGGCTCGCCTGTTTGTTCTTGGGGTCGAGGTTGCCTGTTGCTTCATCTGCCAAAACCAGCGCCGGCGCGCGCAGGAGGGCCCGGCAAATGGCGGTCCGCTGCTGCTCTCCCTGGCTCATCCGCGCGGGCTTGGCCCACAGGCGGTCGGCGATGCCTGTTCGTTCGGCCAGCGCCCGCGCCCGGGCGATCATCGCGCGGTCGGGCGTGATGTCATTCGCGATCCGAGCGGGATAGAGAATGTTCTCGAGCGCCGAGAGGTAGGCGACAAGGTCGAAGTCCTGAAACACAAAGCCCACACTGCGCGCCCGGAACCGCAGACGCTCCTTCGGCGAGAGCGCCGCCACATCGGTCCCCGCAACGACTATGCGCCCGGACTGTGGGGACAGCAGGCCCGCGAGGAGGTTGAGGAAGGTCGTCTTTCCGGACCCACTCGGGCCGATGACGGCGACGCGCGCGCCGGTCTCAATCGCGAGGTTCGGGAGCGCCAGTTCGAAGCCCGCGCTGGTGGCGTAGCGCAGCCCCTCGATCCAGATCACTCGAACCCGCCGAAAAAGAGCGGGTCCTCGACGATCTCTTCCAAGACGATCCGGTCGAGGTTGAAGGCAGAGAGCCGCCACTCTCCCTCTGCCCGGGCAAGCGTCACGCGGGCGGCGTATGCGTTGGTGCGTTCATGGGTGTGGTCACCATGGCCGACTTGTCCAGTGACCTGCCATTCCGCCGCCATGTGGATGCGGGACGCATCCTGTCCAACCATGCTGGCCGCGGTGAGGTCGAACGCCAGAATCTCGGTCGGTGCGCCCCAAGTCTCCTCGACCATCTGCGCCTGGCGCCGCTGGAGATAAAGATCCGTGGTCAGCGATGGGGTCACGGCGCGCGCTATCCCATCGTATATTGCGAACTCCTCGGTCTGCCCGAAGGCGCCGTAGACATCCGCAAGCCTTGCCCGCAACACATCCCGAGCCTCCGCGTCGGTGAGTGTGCCCGCACCGGCCTGGCCTCCGCCGCCGCCGCCGAACGGGCCTTCGCGCCACGCAAAAGGTGTGGCGAGTGCCGCCAAGCAGGCGGCCCAGAGCAGCAGACCTCGTCCGTTAAGCGTCATCCCGTTCCTCGCCATCTGGCGGGGAACGGATATCACGGGGGCAAGGGATAGGCATCTGTTTTTGAGCGCGCGCACCCCGAAGACAAAGAGCGCATTCCGAAGATGCGCCTATGCACATGCCTTAGGGTTTCTTGTGAGGCGCCCAGAGTTTCTTGTTTGTGAGATACAGCAGCACAGTCAGCAGCGTGAGGAACAAGACGGCAGTCAGGCCCCAGCGTTTGCGCGCATCGAGCTTTGGCTCCGCGGTCCACA
>JBCCWM010000363.1:0-4936 GCA_039193505.1 Pseudomonadota bacterium
GACAGAAAGGACGCATTCAGACGTCGGAAATCGACCGGAACCCTCCCAATCGATTGCGCCGCATCCCGAAAGAGGATGTGACCCGCCCGTGGTCCAGCGGGCAGCGCTTCGAGGTTTCCTGCCATCCCATCCGGGTCATCGGTGAGAACACCGGTTTCTCCGTTTGACGTCGCCACTGCCAGGATCGCGCCACCCAGACGGTCATCCGCGCCACGATCTTGCATCCGCGGTTGCCCGTTTTGATCGATCTGCCACTGGTCGTCCGACCGGCCTGCCCACGCATAAACACAATCATGCTCCGTCGGCGGTCCCACGGCATCGGCCGAAGCCAGCACCAGGGCGGCCGCCTCCGTTGCGCCGCTCGTGAACACGATTTCCGATGCCTCACAGCCAACCAAGCGCGCGATCTGGCCCCGCGCCCTCTCAACCAGCCCTCGGGCCGCCCGGCCTTCGGCGTGCACGCTCGAGGGGTTGCCAAGGACATCCATGGCCTCAAGCATCGCCGCGCGAGCCTCCGGGCGGAGGGGGGCTGTGGCGTTCCAGTCGAGGTAGACGCGCTCAGGCACGGGTCGTCTCGGTGCTGCGCGCCTCCTCCTCATCGACCATCTCGAGGAGTTGGGGCACAGCCGGGCACGGGGCCATCTGGTTGCCCACGATGTCAGCGAGGCGCGTCTGATGCAGGAAAACGTAAACGTGCGCCGAAAGGCTCTCCCAAAGCCTGTCTGTGAGGGCGCTCGCCGCAGTCTCGCCGGTCGCGCCCGATGCGCCTGCCCCGCGGGCGAGGGCATTCATCGTCTCGTCCACCGCTTCGAGGATTTCCGAGATCCGGATCCCATCGGCCGAGCGCGCAAGACGGTAGCCGCCACCCGGTCCCCGCACGCTCTCGACGATCCCGGCGCGCCGAAGTTTGACGAAAAGCTGTTCGAGATAGGCAAGGCTGATGTCCTGCCGCTCCGCCACTTCCGAGAGGGTCACGAGCCGCCCGTCCCCGTCCCGGGCCAGATCGGTCAGGGCAATCATCGCGTACCGGCCTTTTGTGCTCAGTTTCATCGCATCTCCGCGCGGAGTTGACGCACGGCGCCACAATCCCTAGGTCAACATCCGTTCGACGTTTTCCTGGGCCTTAGAACCATTCTAAGGCGTGATCCGACGTTGGTCAAGAAGAGGCCCGGACAGGCCCTGAGCGAGAGGCGTCAATGCCCGAAGTGATTTTCCCCGGCCCCGAAGGCCGGCTCGAAGGCCGCTACCACCCGCAGAAATCGAAAGACGCGCCGATTGCGATCGTGCTGCACCCGCACCCGCAATTCGGGGGCACGATGAACAACAAGGTGGTCTACAATCTCCATTATGCCTTCCATGAATTGGGCTTCACGGTGCTGCGGTTCAACTTTCGCGGGGTCGGGCGAAGCCAAGGGGAGTACGACCAGGGCATCGGGGAGCTCTCCGACGCTGCCTCGGCGCTCGACTATCTGCAGACCCTGAACCCGAACGCCAAGGGCTGTTGGGTTGCCGGATTCTCGTTCGGGGCTTGGATCGGTATGCAGCTTTTGATGCGGCGCCCGGAGATCCAGGGCTTCATCAGCGTCGCACCGCCGGCAAACATGTACGACTTTGCGTTTCTCGCCCCCTGCCCCTCCTCCGGGCTGATCATCAACGGAACCGGGGACCGCGTGGTGCCGCCCGCCGACATCACCGCCCTCGCCGACAAGCTGAAGCAGCAGAAGGGCATCACCATCACCCATGAGGTCATCGAAGGCGCGGGGCATTTCTTCGATCCGGGCATGGAAGAGATGATCGGACAGGTCTCGGCCTATGTGAAGCGGCGCGCGATTGAAGGGGCGCGCTGACCAACGGACCGATGCGGCCTGGCAAAAGAGCGGAAGTGACATGTAGGTCCCGCGTTTGCGTGCACGCGGCCGGCGCTTCGCACCGGGGCGGAGCTGCGACAGCGCCTCAGCCCTGAAATCGACGCTCCGAAGCCGGCTTGAGCGCAGGTGGGCGCGACCTCGCACCAGAGGTCCGTCAAATGTCTAAAGAGGGGGCCGGGTCGACCAAAGGGTCAGGCTTGGGCAACTCGCGTTCGTTCTGCGTCATCGGTCTTGGGTCACTGCTTGACAGTCTCCGGGACGCCGCATGCGCCATGTCCAAACGGAGGGGTTTGAGCGTCGCGGCCCGCTTACGCGATTGGTTGAGAGGACACACTGGCCAGCGGCGCAATTGATCCCGACGCCCGGTCACACTAGGACCGGCTGACACTCGGAGGATGGCCGTGGCGCGTGCGACACTTACGATCGACCTGGACGCCATTGCTGCCAATTGGCGGGCGCTCGACACCATGTCGGCGGCAACCTGCGAGACAGGCGCTGCTGTGAAAGCGGATGCCTATGGGCTGGGCCTTGCGGAGGTCGCACAGGTCCTCGCCGCCGCCGGAGCACGTCGGTTTTTTGTGGCCCTGGCGGAGGAAGGGCAGGCGCTCCGCCACGTTTTGGGGTCAGGGCCGGAGATCTTTGTTTTTGCGGGCCACATGGCGGGGGATGCGCCATCGATCCGCGATGCGGACCTGATCCCGCTCCTCAACGATGCGTCGCAAGTCGCGCGACACGCCGCGACGCTCCCGGATCATCGGTACGGCATCCAGGTCGACACGGGCATGAACCGCCTCGGGTTCGAGCCCGGCGACCTCGACGCGGCTCCGGGCAAACCCGACCTCCTGATGAGCCACCTGGCGTGCTCAGACACGCCGGCACACCCCGCCAACGCCTCACAACGGCGGGTGTTCGAGGGGATCTCTGCGCCCGGTCCACGCTCGCTCGCGGCGACGGGGGGCACACTCCTAGGGCCGGAGTTCCACTACGATCTCGTCCGTCCGGGCATTGGCCTCTACGGCGGGCTGCCCTTTACGGCGGCGCGGCCGGTGGTTGGGCTGTCCTTGCCGGTGATCCAGACCCGCCTCGTCGACCCGGGTGAGTTCGTCGGCTACGGCGCCACGTGGCACGCCGACCGCCCCGCACGGATCGCCACACTGTCGGTCGGCTATGCGGACGGCCTGCTGCGTTGTCTGGGTGGCCGGCTGCCGGTCTGGGCAGGCGACACGCCCTGCCCCGCGGTCGGACGGATGTCTATGGATCTGCTGACGGTTGACGTCACGCATCTCGACGAGTTGCCTGAGCACATGGACCTGCTCGGTCCGCACCAAGGCATCGACGCGGTGGCCGCCGCCGCCGGCACGATCGGCTATGAGATCCTGACGAGCCTTGGCGCGCGCTATGATCGTGTCTACAAGCGGTCCTCATGAGGATCCCCAAATCATGATGGCCCTCCGTCTCACGCAGGGCATACTGGCTGCCATTGGCCGCTCCGTCCTCGGGCTTTGCCAGAGTGTCGGGCGCCTTGCGATTTTCCTGATGCTGACCCTGTCGCACATCGTGCGCCCACCGCTCTACCCCGCCGAAATCGGCCAGCAGCTCCTCCGGATTGGGTATTTTTCGCTGCCCGTGGTGGGGCTCACGGCACTCTTCACCGGGGCGGCGCTCGCGCTCCAGATCTACGAGGGCGGTGCGCGGTTCAACGCGATTTCCGTCGTGCCCTCAATCGTCGCGATCGGGATGGTGCGCGAGCTCGGACCTGTGCTCGGAGGGCTCATGGTGGCGGGGCGCGTCTCGGCCTCCATCGCGGCCGAGATCGGCACGATGCGCGTGACCGAACAAATCGATGCGCTCGTCACCCTCTCGACCAACCCGTTCAAGTATCTGATCGTGCCCCGCGTGATTGCGGCGACGCTGTCCCTCCCCGCGCTCGTGTTTGTCGGCGATGTCATTGGGATCATGGGCGGTTTTCTCGTGGGCACCCAGCGCCTCGACCTCAATGCCGCGCTCTACATCCGCAACACGTGGGAGTTTTTGACCGCTGGCGACGTGATCTCCGGCCTCGCCAAGGCAGCGGTGTTCGGCTTCATTGTCTCGGTGATGGGATGCTATCACGGCTACAACTCGGGCCGCGGCGCCCAGGGCGTCGGCCAAGCGACGACAAACGCGGTGGTGTCGGCCTCCATTCTGATCCTTGCCGCCAACTACCTTCTGACTGAGGTCTTCTTTTCCGGATGACGCCCAAGATTGCTCTCAACGGCGTCGAGAAGGCGTTCGGCCCGAACAAGGTCTTGCGAGGGGTGACCCTCAACGTGGCCGCGGGCGAGAGCCTTGTGATCATCGGTGGCTCCGGCACGGGCAAATCGGTGACGCTGAAGTGCATTCTGGGCCTTGTGACGCCTGACACCGGCGACATCCTGGTCGACGGCGCCGCGCAGGGTCGGGACAAGGACGCCTTCCTCGCGCGTTTCGGCATGCTCTTTCAGGGCGGCGCGCTCTTCGATTCGCTCACTGTCTGGCAGAATGTTGCGTTTCGCCTGCTCCGTGGTCCGCAAAAGCGCTCCAGGGAGGAGGCGCGCGAGATCGCCATCGAAAAGCTCCGCCGCGTGGGCCTCAGACCCGCCGTCGCCGATCAGTTTCCGGCAGAGCTCTCGGGCGGCATGCAAAAGCGCGTCGGGCTCGCCCGCGCCATCGCCGCGGAGCCGGAGATCATCTTTTTCGACGAGCCGACAACGGGGCTCGACCCGATCATGTCCGGCGTGATCAACGAGCTCATCCGCGAGATCGTGGTCGAGATGGGCGCCACCGCGATGACGATCACCCACGACATGAGCTCGGTGCGCGCAATCGCCGACAAAGTCGCGATGATCCACGACGGTGTCGTCCAGTGGACCGGCCCGGTGGGCGAGATGGAACGATCAGGCGATCCCTATCTCGATCAGTTCATTGCGGGCCGGGCGGAGGGTCCCATCGAAGCCGTCCGCTGACGGGCGGAGCCCAGCCCGTCTTCACGTGGGCGGAAAACGCCGCTTGCATCGACAGCCCCTCTCTCGCCCCGCCTGGCACCAACC
>JBCCWM010000364.1:0-4935 GCA_039193505.1 Pseudomonadota bacterium
AGCGACGGATGAGTTCTGGTTCTGCGGCCTTCCCTGCAAGCCCGGAAAACCCTATTGCGAGACCCATGTGTCGGTTGCGTTCCAACCGATGTCGAGCCGGCGCGACCGAAAATCCTCCAGCCGCTGAGGCATGTTCACCAATGAGCATGAGTTCGACGCGAGCGTTATCACGCTGATTGACGAGGACGGCCCGCGCCTGCGCGAGGATGTGGTTGTGACCTTCTACGAGGATCAGGTCACAATCGAGCAACACGACCACGACCGGGATGTGACCAGTCTGATCACCCTCTCGCTCGGCCAGTTCAACGACCTGCGGGCCGCGCTCAATCTGCCCGAAGGCACCTATCGCCGCAGGCCCTGATCAGCGCGTGAGCGTGACACCGGGCAGATCGGCGATGGCGTCGAGATCCTCGGCGTAGCGCGCGCCGAGGCCCAGCCTCTCTTCGACACTCCAGGGGTTGAATTTCGGGTGCTCCGGCCCGATCGGATAGCGCTGCTCCAGGGCCTTCATGGCGTCGCGCGCTGCCGCAGCGCCGTCTGAGGTTGCAATCTGGGCCATCTCGGCCACGACCCGCTCAGACGCCCCGATCCGGACCCGGTCGGTCCCGCGCGGCGCGAGCCGCCCCGAGAGCGGCCGGCCGAGCAGGGCATCGATCATCGCAGCATTGTCCGCCGTGAAGGCACTGTAGCTCCAAACCTCGATCCGCGCGCCGGGAAACACGGTCTGGAAGGCGCCGATCAGGGGCTGCCAGCTGAGCGACGCCAGATCGGCCTTCGCCGTGAAGGTCTCAAACGTCATGAACGGTCGGGCGCGCAGGACCTCGACATAGGCCGAGGGCAGGAACGACGCAAAGTCCCGGAGGCAAAGATGAACCGACGTCACAGGGGCCGGCAGAAGCTCAGCCAAACAGGCAAGGACCCCGGGCGCTGTCGGGTAGAGCGTCCCATGGGTCGCGAAATGCGGCAGGACGCCGATCATGTTCTCCTGGCTCAGGATCGTGACCGGCGCCTGCCCCCATTGCAGAATTCGAGCGAGACGCGGCTTGAGACGCGCAACGTCCTCGGCGCTGAAATGCGGATCGGCGCTTCGGAAGAACTGAGACGTGACGGGGCGCAACTCTCGCGGGTCGAGGAAGGCGATGCCCTCCTCCCTGAGGAGCGCCTTGTTGGCGCGCATCGTGTACTGGATGTGCGTAGTGCCGGTTTTGTGAACGCCCCCGTGGAGCCTCAGCTCTGATCCCATCCCGACCGCTCCGCCGCTGCCTTGCCGGCCGCGGGTAGAGGATTTTTGGCCAGATGTCAGGGGGCTCCGGCCCAAAGAGCTTGCCTTTTGCGGCGCAGCACGGGAGCGTCGCGTCAGGAGGGCGCGCCATGGGCCAGGTCATTTCGTTCGCTCAACAGAAAGGCGGTGCGGGCAAGACCACCGTCTTGATCCATCTGGCCGAAGCCTGGCGGCGCGCGGGGCGCAGCGTCGCCCTTGTCGATCTCGACCCGCAACGGAGCCTGGCGAGCTGGGCGGAGGCCGCGCCCGAGAAGCGCTTCGAGGTGATCGAAAGCGCTGGCTGGCGCGGCGGCGGGGATGTCCGCACCGCTGGACGGCACCACGACATGACGCTCGTCGACTGCCCGGGCAACGCCTCCTCCCTCCTTGAAGCGGCCCTCCGGGAGAGCCAGTTGGTCCTCGTCCCCTGCCAGCCGACCGGCCCGGATGTCTGGGCGACCGGCGCCATTCTCAAAATGGCGACGTCCGAACGTGTGCCGGCGCGCATCCTCCTCAACCGCGTGCCTCCGCGTGGGGGCAGCATTGCGGAGGCCGTCATCGCCCTCAAATCGACCGGGGCTGAGATCCTGACGACCCGGATCGGCAACCGCGTCGCGTTTTCCTCAGGGCTGATTGCGGGCAAGACGGCGTACGATCTCGGCCGCCGCTCCACTGCGGTCAGCGAGGTCGAAGCGCTGGCCGCCGAACTCGACACGCTCCTCGGCACGTCGGCGGAGCCCTAAGGGCCCCGCCGCGTGCTCGCCCGCACTTCGAGGGTGACCGGCAGGGCCTCTCGGACCGATGCCGTGGGGCGTTCGAGATGCAGCTTCACAAGCTCCATCGCCCGCCACCCGATCTCGTAGCGGGGCGTGCGAACCGAGGTCAGCGAGGGTTCCGCGACCGCCATCCACTCAAAATCGTTGAACCCGCAGATGCCGAACTGCTCAGGCACCGACAACCCGCGGCGGTGACACTCAAACAAAACACCCAGCGCGAGCTCATCATTGTTGCAGAGAACCGCGTCGGCCGCCGGGTCTGCCGCGAGCAGCTCTGCCAGTTGCTCCGCGCCCGCAGCGACCGAGGAGGGCCCGCTCGACGCGATGATCCGGGTGGGATTAAGCATGCCCACGCGGTCGAGCGCCGCCGCAAACCCTTCGATCCGGCGCCGCGCGCGCGGGTCGTCTCGGCGCCCGAGGAACCCGATCCGACGGTAGCCAGCCTCAACCAAATGCCCGGCCGCAAGCGCCACCGCATCAGCGTGATCGAAGCCCACCATCATGTCGATGGGCTCAGGCCCGAGCTCGTGGATCTGCACCACCGGACAGGGGGCCGCCGCGAGGAGGGCCCTGCCAGCGGGCGACTGGTCCACACCCGTCACGATCAGCGCCGCGGGGCGCTGGCTGATGAAGAGGCGGATCAGACGCTCCTCCCCCTCGGGATCGTAGCTTGAATTCGCCATCTGGATCTGAAGACCCGCAACCTCCGCCGCTGCGTAGAGCCCGCGGAGCGTGTCGCGAAAGACGGCGTTTGTGACGGATGGGACGATCACGCCGACTGTGTCCGTCCGCCGCGAGGCGAGCGCCGAGGCCGCTGCATCCGGCACATACTCAAGCGCCGCGACCGCAGATGTCACCCGCGCGCGCGTCGCCTCGCTCACCCGCTCGGGTGTTCGGAGGGCGCGGGACACAGTGATCGCGCTCACACCCGCCGCCTCTGCCACATCGGCAATCGTCGGGCGGCCGAAGCCGCGCGGCCGGCGCGCCATGTGTTTAGTGTTCCTTGAGGAGGCGCGCTTTTTGCCGCTGCCAGTCGCGCTTTTTCTCCGTCTCGCGCTTGTCGACGGTCTTTTTGCCCTTCGCGACACCAAGCTTCAGCTTCGCGATCCCACGACCGTTGAAGTAGAGGCTGAGCGGGATCAGGGTCATCCCCTCCCGTCCGACACCCTGCCAGAGCCGCGCAATCTCGCGCCTTGAGGCAAGGAGCTTCCGCCGACGCCGTTCCTCGTGACCGAAGGTCTTGGCCTTGTCGTAGCCTTCGATATGAGCGTTGACGAGCCAGAGCTCGCCGTCCTTAACCTCCGCATAGCTCTCCGTGATCTGGGCATTCCCGGCGCGCAGGCTCTTCACCTCCGAGCCCGCCAAGACAATGCCCACCTCCAGATCGCTCTCGATCGCGTAGCTGTAGCGCGCCTTGCGGTTCTCAGCGATCGTTTTGGCGTTCGGATTTGCTTTCTTCGCCATGGGCGCGAGATAGGCAGCGCCGCCAGAACTGTCCAGAGCACACGAACGAATGCGTGACAGCGGAGATTGGCGCTGGCCGTCCGGCGCTTTCCCGCTATGCCTGTAAAAAGCACAGCAGAGGACGGCCCATGTTTACGAGCTTCTTCCCAAATCCCAAGGTGTTCTTCGGAAGCGCCGTCCTCTACGCCATTGTCTGCGTCTGCCTCTGGTTCTTCCTCCTCCGCGATCTCGGCGCGTGGTTGAGCCTCGGCGGGCTGGTCGGGTTTGGCTATCCGCCCGACCCGGAGGCCGAGGAGGCGACAAATGCTGCGGAGGCCGCCCTCGCCTTTTGGCGCTACCAATATGTGATCCTGTGCTACGCCCTCTTCGTTGCGGTCTGGATGCGCATCGCCGCGCACCGATGGGCGCTCTGGTCCGTGGCCGGGTCGGCAACGATCGTTTTCGTCACCTGGTTTCAAGTCCAGATCGACGTCTTCATCAACTTTTGGTATCGAGACTTCTACGACCTGGTCCAAGTCGCTCTATCGGAGCCGAACTCGATCAGCGCCGGGGACTTT
The DNA here is from genome assembly GCA_039193505.1 of Pseudomonadota bacterium. Lineage (GTDB taxonomy): Bacteria > Pseudomonadota > Alphaproteobacteria > Rhodobacterales > Rhodobacteraceae > Algicella. The sequence goes on from JBCCWM010000364.1 coordinate 4,059, forward strand.
TACTCGCAGATTGCCACGATCCTATTCGTGGTCATGCCGGCGATCATTCTTCTGGTCCTGAAATTCTACTTCACCCAGCACTTCGTGTTTCGCTGGCGGACCGCCATGAACGAGCGGTACATGTCCATGTGGGAGCGTGTCCGCCACATCGAAGGCGCCTCTCAGCGCGTGCAGGACGACACGATGCGGTTTGCCCGCATTGTCGAGACGCTCGGCGTCAACATCATCGACAGCTTCATGACGCTGATCGCGTTCTTGCCGATCCTCTGGGGCCTCTCGGTCCACGTGCAGGAGCTGCCGATCATCGGGCAAGTGCCGCAAGCGCTGGTGATCATCGCGATCCTCTGGTCGGTCTTCGGCACCGCGCTTTTGGCGCTTGCCGGGATCCGGCTGCCGGGGCTTGAGTTCCGGAACCAGCGGGTGGAGGCGTCCTACCGAAAAGAGCTCGTCCTGGGTGAGGACGATGAGGCCCGAGCCCAACCGCCCGAGGTCGCGGAGCTTTTCGGCTATGTGCGGCAGAACTATTTCCGGCTCTATCTCGAGTACATGTACTTCAACGTCGTCCGCTACAGTTACCTGCAGTTCGGCAACATCATCCCCTTCATCGCATTGGGACCGACAATTGTCGCGGCGGGCATCACCTTCGGCCTTTTTCAGCAGATCCTGAACGCCTTCAACCGCGTCGAGAACTCATTTCAGTTCCTGGTGAACGCTTGGCCCACGATCATCGAGTTGATGTCGATCCAGAAAAGGCTCGCCGCCTTTGAGCGCACGATCGAAGGGAAGGATCTCGGCGGCATCGAACTCGAAGGGGAGACGCGACCGGCCGAGTGACGCGTCAGTCCAGAAGGCCCGCGTGGCGCATCGCAGCGCTGAC
>JBCCWM010000365.1:0-4889 GCA_039193505.1 Pseudomonadota bacterium
CTGGCTCAAGGATCACCTCGAGACCGAGGCATCCTTGGCCGATATTCTCGAGGCTCTGACGGATCTCGGGCTGGAGGTTGAGGGCGCCGAGGACCCAACGGAGCGGCTCGGCGCGTTTCGTGTCGGCTATGTCGTGGCGGCTGAAAAGCACCCCGATGCCGACAAGCTGAAGGTCTGCCGCGTCGACACGGGCGGCGGCGCGGAGCAGCAGATCATCTGCGGTGCGCCAAACGCGCGGGCCGGCATCAAAGTCGTGGTGGCCGCACCCGGGGACTACATTCCGGGCATCGACACGACAATCCAGGTCGGCAAGATCCGTGGCGTCGAGAGCTTTGGCATGATGCTCTCGGAGCGGGAGATGGAGCTCTCGGACGCGCATGACGGCATCGTGGAGCTTCCGGAGGATGCCGAGATCGGCGCGCGCTACGTGGATATCATCCAGAGCGACCCTGTGATCGACATTGCAATCACGCCGAACCGGCCTGACGCGCTCGGCGTGCGCGGCGTTGCGCGGGATCTTGCCGCGCGTGGGCTCGGAGTGCTGAAACCCGTCGACGAAGTGCGGCTCCAGGGCAGCTTCCCCTGTCCCATCGGGGTGACGATTGCGCCGGATCTGCTCGAGAAGGGCTGTCCGCATTTCGCGGGCCGAGTGATCCGCGGCGTCAAGAACGGCCCTAGCCCGGACTGGCTGCAGGCCCGCCTCCGGGCCATCGGCCTGCGCCCGATTTCGGCGCTTGTCGATGTGACGAACTTCTTCACCTATGACCGCAACCGCCCGCTCCATGTGTTCGACGCGGCGAAGGTGGTCGGCAATCTTGAGGTGCACAGCGTCGAGGCGCCGACGGAGATCGTGGCGCTCGACGACAAGACCTATGTGATGCAGCCCGGCATGATGGCGATTGCGGACGCCAATGGACCTGAATCGATTGCCGGCGTGATGGGGGGGCTCTCCTCCGGCTGCACGGAGGAGACGACGGAGGTGTTCGTCGAATCGGCCTATTGGGATCCGGTGACGATTGCAGCGACGGGCCGAGCGCTTCGCATCAACTCAGATGCGCGCTATCGGTTTGAAAGGGGCGTCGATCCCGATTTCACCGAGCCGGGGCTCGACCTGGCATGCCAGATGATCGTCGATCTCTGCGGCGGCGAAGTTTCCGAGAAAACGGTCGCCGGCGCGCCCCTCGACACAGCGCGGTTCTACCCGCTGCGCCCGGAGCGGCTGCGGAGCCTTGTCGGCCTCGACATCTCGGAGGCGGAGCAGATCCGGATCCTGACGGCGCTCGGCTTTGGTGTCGCGCGGGAGCATGGCGGGATCGAGGTCTGGGTGCCCTCCTGGCGGCCGGACGTTCATGGCGAAGCGGATCTTGTGGAGGAAGTGGCGCGCGTCGCCTCGCTCACCCGGCTCGAGGGGCGGCCGATGACCCGGCCTGCCGGCGTCTCGCAAGTGGGTCTGACGCTCGCGCAGCGGCGTGAGAAGCGCCTCCGCCTCGCGCTGGCCAGCGCAGGATTGAACGAATGCGTGACCTACTCCTTCATCGACCAACCGACCGCCGCACTTTTCGGGGGCGGGAGCGAAGATGTGGCGCTCGCCAATCCGATCAGCATGGACCTGAGCCACATGCGACCGTCCGCCCTGCCGGGCCTTCTGCGGGTCGCGGCGCGCAACCAGGCGCGCGGGATGGCAGATTTGGCCCTCTTTGAGGTGGGTCCGGCCTTCGCAGGCGGTGAGCCCGACGATCAGAGCCGGCAGGGCGTGGGGGTGCGCACCGGCCAGGACACACCGCGCACGCCCTATGGCGCCCGCCGCCCAGTTGACGTCTTCGATGCCAAAGCGGACGCCGAGGCTGCGCTGCGCGCCCTCGGCGCGCCGGAGCGGTTGATGGTGCTGCGAAAGGCGCCAGAGTGGTACCATCCCGGACGCTCGGGTGTGCTGTCGCTCGGCCCGAAGACGCCGCTGGCGATCTTTGGCGAGCTGCATCCGCGGGTTCTCTCGGCGATGGATGTCAAAGGGCCGGCCGTGGCCGTCCAGATCTTCCCCGATGCGCTGCCGCAGCCGCGGAGCACGGCAACGACGCGCCCCGCGCTCGACATCTCGGATCTGCAAGCCGTGGAGCGGGATTTCGCCTTCGTGGTCGACGCGGATCTCGAGGCCGATCGGATCGTCAAGGCGGCGCTCGGCGTCGACAAGGCGCTGATCGAGCGCGCCTATGTGTTCGACGTGTTTGCAGGTCCCGAGGCGGAGAAGCAAATGGGCGAAGGCAAGAAGTCTGTCGCGATCTCCGTGCGCCTTCAGCCCAAGGACAAGACGCTGACGGACAAGGACATCGAGGCCTTGTCCGAGCGGTTGGTTGCGACAGTTGGCAAAGCGACCGGCGCCCAGTTGCGCGGCTGAGGAGGGGACATGCTGAAGGTTTATCTCTCGGGCGAGATCCACACCGACTGGCGAGACGAGATCATGGCCGGCGCGCGCGAGCGCGGGCTCGAAGTGGCGTTCTCGGCCCCGGTGACGGATCACGCGGCCTCTGACGATTGCGGGGTGCGCATCCTCGGCGCGGAGCAGTCGAAGTTTTGGCACGATCACAAGGGCGCAAAGCTCAACGCCATCCGCACGCGGAAGGGGATCGAGGACGCAGACATCGTCGTCGTGCGCTTCGGCGAGAAGTACAAGCAGTGGAATGCAGCCTTCGATGCTGGCATCGCCTCTGCGCTCGGCAAGTCGCTGATTGTCCTCCATGGACCGGACCATGCGCATGCCCTGAAGGAGGTGGACGCCGCCGCGCTCGCCGTCGCGGAGACGCCCGCGCAGGTGGTTGAGATGTTGACCTATGTCGAGCGGGGCGATCTGCCATAAGCAGCCGCCGCAGAGGGGGAGTGCTAACTTGCTGAAATCCTTCGCATTTACCAGATTTTGACTTGCCCGCTTCAGGCTGAGCCTCGCAGACTTCTCCGACGTGTGAGAGAGAGGGGTACAGATGAGCAAGCAAGACTGCCTGAAAATGCTCCAGGGTCACGGCCTCACGACGGCCGAGATCCTCTACCGGATGCCGGATTTCCGCTCCATGCTGCAGGTCTTCACCTGGCAGGATTACGATCTCGCGCCGGAGTTTCCGAAGCTGATGCAGTTCCTCGAGTTCTGGGAAAAGAACCTCGACGGGCCGCTCCACTCCGTGCGCTACACCCACCAGCATCTCGTCCACCCCGGCGAATGGCGCAAGGTGGACGGAGAGTTCTTGATCAACTAGGCCTCAGCCCTCACGCGGAGGGATGTTGAGGCCACGCTCGCTCGCCGGTCGGTCGACCGCGCGGCTCAGCCAATCCTGAACGTTGGGCATGCCTGTCAACCCGACGAGTTCTCCCGCCTGGTAGAAGGTCTCGATCGCGCGAACCCAGGGAAAGATCGCGACGTCGGCGATTGTGTAGTCGCCGCCCATGATCCACTCCCGCCCGTCGAGGCGCGCTTCGAGCACTTTGAGGAGGCGGTTCGCCTCGTTCAAGTACCGTTCCTTCGGGCGCGGGTCCTCGATTTCCTTGCCGGCGAAGCGGTGAAAGTAGCCCACTTGGCCGAACATCGGCCCGATGCCGCCCATTTGGAACATCAGCCATTGGATTGTCTCGTGGCGAGCGGCGGGGTCTGAGGGGATCAGTTTGCCGGTCTTCTCGGTCAGATAGATCAGGATCGCGCCCGATTCCCAGAGGGACATCGGCGCCCCGCCGGGTCCGTCCGGATCGATGATGGCTGGAATCTTGTTGTTGGGATTAAGCGAAAGAAACTCGGGCGTGGTGGTCTCGTTGAGCGGCACGAGGTGCGCCTCGTAGGGCAAGCCGATCTCTTCGAGCGCAATGGCCACCTTGACGCCGTTCGGCGTCGGGAAGGAAAAAAGCTGAAGTCGGTCAGGGTTCTGCGGTTGCCACTTGGTGGTGATCGGAAACGCGGAGAGGTCGGCCATGGCGGCTCCTTCGAGTGAGATACGCGTCAGATGTGACCAATAGTCGCTTAAACAATGCCGCGCGCAAGAAACGGCTTGTTTTCGTTTTAAGGACTTAAAAACTGCCGCCGACGCTCGCATTGCGGGTGCGAGAGCAACTTGGGGGAAGATATGCTCAACGAATTCAAGAGCTTCATCGCGCGTGGCAACGTCATGGATATGGCGGTTGGCATTATTATGGGGGCGGCCTTCACCGCGATCGTTACATCGATGGTCGACGATCTCGTGAACCCGATCATCAGCCTCTTTGTCGGCGGCATCGATTTCTCGAGCCTCAGGTTTGCAATCGGCGAGGGGGAGAACGCGGGTACGTTCAACTACGGCAACTTCATCAATGCCGTGATCAAGTTTGTGATCGTGGCCTGGGTCGTGTTCTTGCTGGTCAAAGGGGTCAACCGCCTGAAGGACGCCGCAATGGGTGCCGACGAGCCGGAAGAGGCCCCGGCCGGCCCGAGCGACACCGAGCTCTTGACCGAGATCCGGGACCTCCTCGCGCGCGAGCGTGCGGGCGACTGAGCCTCAGCGGCGCACCGGCACGCAAATTTCGGTGCGCAGATCCGCAGGTGCGGTCTCAGCCGGGCTGTTGAGATACACCTCGTAGGTGGGGGCGTCGGCGATCTCGATGCCCGATTGCGGCAGCCAGGTGCCAAAGAGGTAATCATAGGCCGGCTGCAGCCCCGCATAGGGCCCCTTGAAGTGCAGGACCGCCACTTGGCCCGCGGCGGTCCGCACCTCCTCGAGCTCATCTGGAACAGCCACATCGTCCGCCACGACGACGCCCGCATGCGAGAGGAGCTCCTCCTGCGCCTTGAGCGAAGGGTCGTCGTGGTAGATGCCGATCATGCCGAGCGCGTTGGGCCAGAGGCCGCGGCTCGTAAAGATGGCACTGATCTGTTCAAAGGC
>JBCCWM010000366.1:0-4886 GCA_039193505.1 Pseudomonadota bacterium
ATGGCGCAGGAGGAACTGGTCGAGGCCCGTCGCGATCTCGTTCCGCTCGGTCCAAAGAACCAGCCGGTCCCACATGTCGAGGGGGTGGAGCTGATACTTCTTCAGCTCCTCCTTGCAGAGATCCTCGATCGGCGTGCCGTGGACATGCTCCGGAGGGGGCGTCGCCATGTCCGCGCGCGCCGATGCGCTCAGCTCCAGCTTTTTGAGCGCCGCCATGAGGCAGGCGATCTGCTCTTCCGTAAATCCTCGCTTGGGTGGGTAGCTGCCGTCCATGGCCCGACCTACACGCCGTCCGGCGCGACAGGGCGGGCGCCACGGGAGACTGATGTGCTGAACATGCTTCGGCGCCTCGTGCTGTGAAGCCACTGGCCCCACTCGGTTGATCAGGAGGATCGCCGCCGCTGACGAGGTCGTTGGGCACAGGCCCATAGTGCGCTCCATTGCACACATTGGACAGGTACCCGGTGTTCGTGCTCCCGTCATCTGCTATTTTTGACGCACCGCGTTGCCCAAAACGAGACACCTATGCAGCACACCCTCATTCTCAAACTGGTGGAGGAGATCGCGCGCGCCGGGTCGATCCGGTCCGCAGCGGACCGGATGGCGATTACGCCCTCTGCGCTCAACCGCCGGCTTCTTGCGCTTGAGGCCGAACTCAACACGCAGATCTTCGAGCGACGCACGAACGGCGTCGTGTTGAATGCGGCGGGTGAGATCTTCGTGGCCCATGCGCGCCGACAGCTGGCCGATGTTGAGCGGGTTCAGTCGCAGATCGCAGACCTCAAGGGTGCACGGCGCGGGCGCGTGGCCCTCTCGGTCGATCCAAGCGTGAAATCCGATGGCATGTTCTCGGCCAAGGTCGCGGAGTACCGAGCGGCGTTTCCGGGGGTCTCCTTCGCAATCGAAGCTCAGGAGGAGGCCGCGCTCACGGCTGCGATGGTGGATTATCAGTCCGACCTGGCGCTTCAGTTCCACCCGCGTGCCAACCCGGCACTGCAATCTCTGTCCGCTGCCCCGGCGACGATTGTCGCTGTCGGCCGTCCTGGGCACCCGCGCCTCACCGGCGCACCGCTTCGTCTCCATGACTTGGTGGAGTGTCCGCTGATCCTGCCGCGGCGCGGCCCCCTCCGAAGCCTCCTCGAAACCGCCGCACGTCAGCAGGGCGTCCCCCTGACGGTTGTGATCGAGGCGGAGCTCGGCTTCGGGGCCGCGACCCTCCGCGCCAGCGATGCCATCGGGTTCGAGATCGACACCGGCAGGGCGTCCGAGGACGGGTTTGCGCGCCAAAGGCTCTCCGACAAGGACCTGCCGCGGACCTACATCCACTTGTCGCAGCTCCGCGGACGCACTCTGTCCGTCGCCGCCGGCCGGTTTGCAGAGCATGTCAAACAGGCCTTCGCGGCCCTCCTCGACGATCCGTTCTAGGCCGGCATCACCTGCCCGACACAGGCGCCGAACCCGATGCGGTACCCCTTCCCCTGTGCGTGGCCGCGGAGTGTCAGCGTGTCGAAATCCTCCAGAAAGGACCTCGTCGCGCCACAATCGAGCTCAAGAGGCTCGCGTCCGCCCCAGGAAAGCTCGAGGAGGGAGCCGCGGCTCCGAGGGGCCGGCCCGGAAATGGTGCCGGACCCGAGGAGATCGCCCGCGCGCATGGGACAGCCGCTGACCGTGTGATGGGCGAGTTGCTGGGCGGCGGAGTAGTAGAGCTCCCGCGCGTTGGTCCGCGTGAGGACCGTCCCACGGCCCCCATCAGGTGTCAGCATCGCTTCGAGCGCGATGTCGTAGTGCATTGGACCGGGCTCTGCGAGATAGGGGAGGAGCGCCACCTCTCGTGGCGGCGCTGCCACGCGGAAGGGCTCCAGCGCCGCGGCGGTCACAATCCAGGGGCTGATTGTCGTTGCTGAGGCCTTCGACTGGAACGGCCCGAGGGGCTGATACTCCCACGCCTGGATGTCTCGCGCCGACCAATCGTTCAACAGCACAAAGCCGAAGATGGTCTCAAAGGCCGTCGCGACATCGATCGGACCAGATGAGGCCGTGCCGACCACGGCGCCGAGCTCAAGCTCCATGTCAAACCGCGCCGACGGCCCGAAGCGGGGGGCAGCCTCGTCTGGGCCTTTGAGCTGGCCGGAGGGCCGGCGGACGGGCGTGCCGGACACGACGACCGAGGACGCGCGACCGTTGTAGCCGATTGGCATGTGGAGCCAGTTGGGCGGCAGCGCGTTCTCCGGCCCACGAAACATCGAGCCGACATTGAACGCATGGTGGCGCGATGCGTAGAAATCCGTGAACTCGCTCACTCGAAATGGAAGGTGGAGGCGCGCCGCGGCCTGCGGGACGAGATGCGGGCGGAGCTCCGCTTCCGCAGGGGAGCCGGCGGCGAGCGCTTCGGCAAGGCCACGGCGCAAAGCGTCCCACGCGGGTCGGCCGAGCGCCATGAACGGCGTCCAGCAATGCCCCTTGAGCACATCGCTCGAAACGCCCGCGATGGGCCCGACGGCCGCCACGTCGAGGATCTGGTCGCCGATGGCCACACCGCACCGAGGCTCGGCATCGCTGAGAGAATACACGCCATAGGGCAAATTGTTGAGGGGGAAGTCCGTCTCCGGGTCGTTGGCGCTATCGACCCAAGAGGGACGCAGGTCGGTCACGCGCGCCTCATTTGAGCCCTGGCGTTCCGTCGAACTTTTTCTCGAGGCTGTCCCAACAGTCGATGTAGTCGTCCTGCAGCGGTGCCTCCCGACCCGCGAAGTGGGTCAGATGCTGTGGGAAACGCGTCTCGAACATAAACGACATCGTGTGCTCCAGCTTGTCCGGCCCGAGGTTCGAGTTGCTGGCCCGCTCGAAGGCGGTCCGGTCCGGTCCATGGGGCAACATCATGTTGTGAAGACTCATGCCTCCCGGAACGAAGCCCTTGGGCTTCGCATCGTACTGACCGAAGATGTTGCCCATCAGCTCGGACATGATGTTCTTGTGGTACCAGGGCGGGCGGAAGGTGTTCTCGGCCACATTCCATCTGTCGCGGAAGAGCACAAAGTCGATATTCGCCGTGCCGGCCATGCCCGAGGGCGCCGTCAGCACGGTGAAGATCGAGGGATCTGGGTGGTCGAAGAGGATCGCGCCGACCGGGCAGAACGTGGTGAGATCGTATTTGTAGGGCGCGTAATTGCCGTGCCAGGCGACGACATCGAGCGGGCTCTGCCCGATCGCCGTCTCATGGAACTGGCCGCACCATTTGATGGTCATGGTCGACGGCGTCTCACGGTCCTCGAAGGCCGCGACCGGGGCTTTGAAGTCGCGCGGATTGGCGAGCGCGTTGGCCCCGATCGGCCCGCGGTGGGGCAGCTCGAAGGTCTGGCCGTAGTTCTCGCAGACAAAGCCGCGGCAGGGCCCCTCCAGCACTTCGACGCGGTAGACCAGCCCACGGGGGATCACCGCGATCTCCTGCGGCGCAACATCGAGACAGCCGAGCTCGGTTGCAAAGCGAAGTCGCCCCTCCTGCGGCACCACCAAGAGCTCGCTGTCGGCGGAGTAGAAGTAGCTGTCCACCATGCTTTCGGTGACGAGGTAGACATGGGCAGCCATGCCGATCTGTGTGTTCACGTCGCCGGCGGTCGTCATCGTGCGCATGCCGGTCAGCCAGGTCAGCGCCGCGTCCGTGTGGGGCACCGGGTCCCAGCGGTACTGGCCGAGGCTTGTCACATCCGACACGACATGGGGCGCGGTCTTCCAGTAGGGCAGGTCGATCCGGTGATACCGGGCCGAATGCTTGACCGAGGGCCTGATGCGGTAGACCCATGTCCGCTCCGGCGGGTGGGCGGTGAAGGGCGTGCCCGAGAGCTGTTCGCCATAGAGCCCGTAATTGCACCTTTGGGGTGAGTTCTGGCCGCGCGGCAGCGCACCCGGCAGCGCCTCGGTCTCAAAATCATTGCCGAAGCCCGGCATGTAGCCCGGGGTGATCCCAGTGCTGAGCGCCCCTGTCAGCGCGTCCGTGTCATGGGCGTTCATGAGCCATCTCCTCTGCGCGCAGCGTCAAGCGCTGCGGTCAACACAGCGCGGTCGCCGATCTGATTGGCTAGGACCAGAATGAGGCGCGCGTTGAAGGCCGCGCTCTCCTCGTCGCTCAATCCGTCATGAGCGGCGATCAGCTCCGCATAAAAGCCGTCCGGGTCGGCGATGTTCGGGGCGAGGGTCAGTCCGGTCATCGCCCGGCTCCGATGGCCTGGCTGAGGGCTGCGGTGGCCGCCTCCGCGTCGTAGGCCGCCCAGCGCGCCACCACGTGCTGATCAGGACGGATCAGATAGACCGCGGAGGTGGCACCGCCGAGATACCGGGCTTCGAGCGCGCCGGACGGATCGTCGCCCGCCGCCACCGCGACGCGCGCCACGGGGACAGAGGCCTCGAGCGTCTCCGGCGCCTCCGCGTCCAGTGTCAGAAGCGTGAAGCCGCCGCCGAGCCGCGACAAGAGATGCCCATCGCCAAGCGGCGCATCGGGGCAGGGCGCACCGGGGCGGCTGACTGGTGGCCCCGAGGGGAGGGCGTCGGGCCCGGTGAGCGCGAGCCCGTCATAGATGCATGGCACGCTGAGGCGTCCGGAGTTCACCATCGGCTTTGCGAAGTCATAGCGCTCAGCGAGCGCCAGGACCGCATTCCGAAAGAGGTGGCTGGCGGCCGATTTCGGCGTGATAAAGTCCGTCGCACGGGTGGAGTTCAGGATGTTCTCGTCCGCACCGAACGCCCGCTCCTCGTCATAGGTGTCGATGAGCGTCTCGGGCGCGGCCCCTTTCAGGACGAGCGCCAGCTTCCACGCCAGATTGTCGACATCCTGTATCCCGGAATTGGCCCCGCGCGCCCCGAAAGGCGACACCTGGTGCGCCGCGTCGCCG
>JBCCWM010000367.1:0-4879 GCA_039193505.1 Pseudomonadota bacterium
GCACCCCCGGACGACTTGCGGCACCCAGGCCTCCGTGTGGTTGGCTGGCGAGCCTCTGAACTTGCAGCGGCGCTCGGCGCCGAGGGCGTGCCGCTCGCCCCAGGTGCCCTGGCGACCGAGATGCCGCGCCGCCTTCTGGAGTGCGCGGCATCGAAGCTGCACGCCGGCGCCGCGGCGGCGCCTGTCCCGGTGTACGTGCGTCCAGCCGATGCGGCACCCGCGGCCGACGCGCCGCCTCGGATCCTCGATGACGCCTGAGCGCCTCGCAGCGCTCCACGCCCGCTCCTTCTCGGTCACGCCGCGGCCGTGGACGGCGGCGGAGTTCGCGGACATGCTGGGGCTCCCTGGGCACAGATTGGCCTTCGACGACCCCGCGTTCGCGCTCTGGCGACAGGTCGGCCCGGAGGCCGAACTCCTGACCCTGGCCGTGCCTCCGGAGATGCGGCGTCAGGGACGCGGCGCCCGGCTCCTCCGTCGCCTGGAGGAGGCGGCGGAGGCGGCAGGTGCGGAGAGCCTGCTCCTCGAGGTGGCGGAGACCAACCTGCCCGCGCGCGCGCTCTATGAGAAAGCGGGCTATAGGCCGGCCGGCTGGCGCAAAGATTACTATCGGGCCCCGTGCGGTCCGCGAATTGCAGCGCTTGTCCTCCAGAAAGCACTCCGCTGACCCTGTTGCTGCCGGCGCGGGCAGCCACGTCCCCACTGCCCAGAAACCGATTGACCCCCCTATTTCCATGCGCCTTTACTTACCACGCACCAAACGTTGGGCGTGGGGTGGCGCGGCCCGTCGCGACAGCTCCCGACCCGACGCGGACACCAACAGTGGAGGGCTGACCCCATGACCATTCTGACGCGCCTCGCCGGGGCATTGGCGCTCGGCTTCGCAGCCTCGGGCGCGCTCGCCGGCGGACACGCGAATTTCAATCCGGCCGTGATCTTCGACATCGGCGGCAAGTTCGACCGCTCCTTCAACCAAGCTTCGTTCGAAGGGGCGGAGCGGTTCAAGGAAGAGTTCGGCGTTGAGTACCGGGAGTTCGAGATCCAGTCCGACGCCCAGCGCGAGCAGGCGCTCCGCCGCTTTGCCGAGGCCGGCAACAACCCGATCGTCGTCGCGGGCTTTGCCCAGCAGAGCGCGATGGAGGCCGTCGCGGCCGAGTTCCCGGACACTCAGTTTCAGATCATCGACGCCGTCGTCGATCTGCCGAACGTCCGCTCGGTCGTCTTCCGTGAGCACGAGGGCTCCTACCTCGTCGGCATGCTCGCCGCGATGAAGTCGGAGACGGGCACCGTGGGCTTTGTCGGCGGCATGGACATTGGCCTCATCCGCCGCTTTGCCTGCGGTTATGTGCAGGGCGTGAAGGCGGTGAACCCCGATGCGACGGTGATCCAGAACATGACCGGCACCACGGGTGCTGCCTGGAATGACCCGGTGAAGGGCGGTGAGCTTGCGCGCGGCCAGATCGACCAGGGCGCAGACGTCGTCTACCACGCCGCCGGTGGCACGGGCCGAGGCGTTCTGCAGGCCGCGGCCGATGCCGGCGTCTTCGGGATCGGCGTCGATTCGAACCAGAACTACCTCCATCCCGGGCTGGTCCTGACCTCGATGCTCAAGCGCGTCGATGTCGCTGTCTACAACGCCTTCAAAGACGCGATGGAGGGCGAACTGACCGCCGGGGTGCAAGTGCTCGGCGTCGCGGAGGAGGGCGTGGGCTACTCCATCGACGAGTTCAACGAGACCCTTCTCTCCGAGGAGATGCTGGCCAGCGTCGAGGAGGCGAAGGCCGCGATCATCGCGGGCAACATCGCGGTGCACGACTACACCACCGACGACAGCTGCCCGGTCAACTGAGCGGCCTGTGGCCCTATCGCACGACCCTGAGGGGCGGCCCGACGCCGCCCCCGACACCGCCCCGGCGATCGCGCTTACGGGCATATCCAAGGCATTTGGGCCGGTCCAGGCCAACAAAGACATCGCCCTGACCGTTGAGCGCGGCACGATCCACGGCATTGTGGGTGAGAACGGCGCCGGCAAGTCGACGCTCATGTCGATCCTCTACGGATTTTATCAGGCGGATGCCGGTCAGATCCGGATCGGCGGCGCACCGGTCGAGATCCGCACCCCGGACGACGCCATTCGCGCAGGGATCGGCATGGTCCACCAGCACTTCATGCTGGTCCAACCCTTCACTGTGCTCGAGAACGTGATCCTCGGCGCCGAAGATGGCGCGCTCCTCCGCCCATCGCTTGCGAAGGCCCGGACCCTCCTCGGCGAACTCGCCCATGAATACGAGCTCGAGGTCGACCCCGACGCGGTCGTCGGTGAGCTCGCGGTCGGGCTTCAGCAGCGGGTTGAGATCCTGAAGGCGCTCTACCGTCATGCCGACATTCTGATCCTCGATGAGCCGACGGGCGTCCTGACACCCTCCGAGGCCGATCACCTCTTTCGAATTCTCGAGGGGCTGAAGCGGGAGGGCAAAACGATCCTCCTCATCACCCACAAGCTTCGCGAGATCATGGCAATCACCGACCGCGTCAGCGTCATGCGCCGGGGCGAGATGGTTGCGACACGCGAAACCGCCGCGACCTCACCTGCCGAGATCGCGGAGCTGATGGTCGGTCGTCGCGTCCTTCTTCGCGTCGACAAAACGCCCGCAGCCCCCGGCAAGCGTGTGCTGGCGCTCGAGGGCCTCCGTGTGCGCGACGCAGACGGGGTTGAGCGGCTGAAGGGCATCGACCTCACGCTCCGTCGTGGCGAGATCCTCGGCGTCGCGGGCGTGGCCGGGAATGGTCAATCGGCGCTTCTCGAAGTACTGGGCGGGATCGCGCATGCCTCCGACGGACAGATGTCGCTCAAGGGAGAGCCGGTCGACCTCGCCCGCGACGCCGAGGGGCGGGAGCGGCGGCGCATGGGCCTTGGCCATGTGCCCGAGGATCGCCACCGCCTCGGCCTCGTGATGCCCTACTCAGCATGGGAGAACGCGAGCTTCGGTTACCACTATCGGCCGGAGTTCCAGGCCGGCGGCGGCCTCTTGAACCGCGTATTCATGCGGGACGACGCCCGCGCCAAGATCGAAAAGTACGACGTGCGCCCGGCCAATTGCGATCTCAAGGTCGCCAATTTCTCAGGCGGCAATCAGCAGAAGATCGTCATCGCGCGAGAGATCGAGAGCGACCCGGACGTCCTTCTCGTCGGTCAACCGACACGCGGCGTCGACATCGGCGCGATTGAGTTCATCCACAAGGAGATCATTGCGCTCCGCGACCGAGGCAAGGCGATCCTCCTCGTCTCGGTTGAGCTCGAAGAGATCCTGGCCCTCTCGGACAGGATCGTCGTGATGTTCGACGGCCGCATCTCGGGGGAGCGGTTGCCCCATGAGACAGATGAGAACGACCTCGGCCTGCTGATGGCCGGCATTGACGGAACCGGCGCGTGACCGAGCTGAGCGTGCCGCTCTCCGCCAAGGTCGTGCCGGACCGCGTGGACCAGAGGCGCGCTGGCGGCCACAGTGGTGGCGGTCGACCGCCCGAAGCCGCGCGGGAGGCTGTGCTATGAAGACTTTGCCGGCTTGGGCCGATCTTGTTCTGATCCCAGCGATCAATGTCACGCTCGCCTTTCTGGTGGCGGGCCTTGTTGTCATTTTTATCGGGGAAGACCCGATCCGCGCGATGTCGATCATGATCCGAGGTGCGCTCGGTTCCGATTACGGGCTCGGATACACGCTCTTCTACACGACGAACTTCATCTTCACCGGCCTCGCCGTCGCCGTCGCCTTCCACGCCTCGATCTTCAACATCGGAGGCGAAGGGCAAGCCGGCGTTGCGGGGGTTGGCGTGGCAATCGCGTGCCTGATGCTCGACTGGTCGCATTGGCTGATCACGCTGCCGGTCGCGGTCGCGATGGCTGCGGGGTTCGGCGCGGCCTGGGCGGCGATTCCGGCCTGGCTGCAGGCCAAACGCGGCAGCCACATCGTCATTACGACGATCATGTTCAACTACATCGCCGCGGCGCTGCTCATCTACCTTCTCAACACTTACCTCAAAGTGCCGGGCGCCATGGCGCTCGAGACGCGCGGGTTCGAAGCGGGTGCGCAGATCCCCGCGATGCACGAAATGGCCGCCTGGATCGGGGCGGACATCGCGCGAACGCCCATGAACCTCAGCTTTTTTCTCGCCCTCCTCGCCGCTCTCGGCGTCTGGATCCTGATCTGGCGGAGCCGGCTCGGCTACGAGATCCGCGCCTTCGGCCACTCGGAACGGGCCGCCCTTTATGTCGGTATCAGCCCGGTCACAATCATCATGGCCGCAATGCTGATCTCGGGCGCGTTGGCCGGTCTGATGGCAATCAACACCGTCATGGGCTCCGAGAAGCGGCTGGTTCTCGACCATGTGCTCGGCGCAGGCTTTGTCGGGATCGCAGTGGCGCTCATGGGGCGGAGCCATCCCATCGGTGTGATCCTCGCAGCGCTTCTCTTCGGAGTGCTCTATCAGGGCGGGGCCGAGCTCGCCTTCGAGATCCCGTCGATCCCCTCGCAGATGATCCTGACCATCCAGGCGCTCGTCATTCTCTTCACCGGCAGTCTCGAGAACATGGTGCGCTTTCCAATCCAGTCCCTCTTCCTCCGACTGCAAAGATCCGCATGACCGAGTACCTGCCCCACCTCCTCCTTGCCTGGTCGATCCAGGCCACCGGCGTCTTATCCCCGGGCCCCGGTGTCGCGCTGATCCTTGGTGTCGCGACGAGCCAGGGGCGCGGGCCGGCGCTCGCGACCGCTTTCGGTGTGGGCGCCGCGGCGATCGTCATGTCGGTTTTGACGGTCCTGGGGCTCGCCGTGCTCTTTGCGGAGATGGCGGAGCTGATGACCCTCGTGCGCTGGATCGGCGC
>JBCCWM010000368.1:0-4878 GCA_039193505.1 Pseudomonadota bacterium
AGCGCCACCCGCCGCCATGGCCAGGATGGTCAGGCTCGCATGGTCGTAGGTCTGTGCCGAATAGGGGTCGACATCCTCGACGCCGAGGATCGCCTGCACATTGGCATAGGCACCGCCGCCCACCGCAGGCGCGCCCTCCCACGTGAAGAGACCCTCGGTCACCTCCGCCGGCAGCGCCTCCAAAACAGAGCTGTTGACGGCATAGGCCGGCCCGATGATCTTCCCCTCATAGCCCGCCTGCCAGATGTCGCGGAGAAGGACAGTGCTGTCGGCCGCATACCCGCCGAGCATGATGAAGTCCGGGCTGTCCCGCAGGATCTGGTCGACCTCCGAGCGGTAGGTGGACTTGTCCGCCTCGTAGATCAGGCTTTCCATGCCCGAGCCGCTTGCACCCGCGATCTCCTCGAGGATCGCGATCGAAGACGCGGCAAAGGGTGTCTGCGGGCCGATCCAGGCCATCTGCGAGGCGCCTTCCTCGACCATGAAATCGCCCGCCACGCGGATCTGCAGCTTGGAGTTTGGCTGCGTCCGGCAGATGAACCCCTGATGCGGCAGCTCGGTGATGCTGTCGGCACCGGAGACGCACATCAGCATCGTCTGGCTCTCCCAGGCGAGCGGGGCGACGGCCGTCGTCACGGAAGACGCCCACGTGCCGAGGATCGCCGACACGCCGTCCACATCGATGAGCTTTCGTGCGGCGCGGACCGCTGCCTCGGGCGAGGTCTGTGTGTCCTCGGAGACAAGCTCGATCTGCTGGTCGAGGACCCCTCCGGCTGCGTTGACCTCCGCGATCACACCGGCAATCGCGTCGCGCATCGAAGGCCCATAGGTTCCGCCGACGCCCGTCAGCGGGGTGAGCGACCCGATCTTGATCACGCTTTGTGCCCGCACCAGCGCCGGCGCCGCCAGCGCTGCAGCGGTTGCGCCGAGGAAGGCGCGTCTCTTCAAAGTGGTCATGGAAGTCCTCTCCGTTGTGTCTTCGGTGCGGCGCTTAGCCCCCAAGGAAGGTGCGCCTGATGTCGGGATCGGCCGCGAGCTCCGCGCCCGTGCCGGCAGCATGGTTGCGTCCCGCGGCCAGGATATACGCCCGATCGCAGAGCGTCAGCGCGTCCATCGCGTTTTGCTCGACAAGAACGACGCAGACCTCCTGCCCTGCGATCTCGCGGATGGTGTCGAAGAGCGTTTGCGCGGCCTTGGGGGAGAGCCCCGCAGACGGCTCGTCGAGGAGGAGGAGCCGCGGCGACACCATCATTGCAATCGCCATCGCCAGGATCTGACGTTGGCCACCGGACAAAGTCCGCGCGGCATCCGACGTCTTTTCGGCAAGGATCGGAAAGCGGGCGAGCATCTCGTCGATCCGCGCAGACCCGGCCTTGGCGATGTAGCCCCCCATCTCAAGGTTCTCGCGCACTGTCATGGTCGCAAAAATGTTCCGCTCCTGAGGCACATAGGCGACCCCCCGCCCCGCCACGCCCCGCGGGCGGAGCCCGGTCAGCGCCGCACCGCCGAGCGTGATCTCACCTTCGACGCTCGGCAGCACGCCGGTCACGGCCTTGAGCAATGTCGACTTGCCCGCCCCGTTGGGCCCCAGGATCGCAACGATCTCGCCCGCATCGGCAGTCACGGTCACGCCCTTCAAGATCTGGTCGGCGGGGCTGTAGCCCCCGGTGACATTGCGTGCCTCAAACATCATGCGCGCTGGCCCAGATAGGCGTCCTGCACGCGGGGGTCGGCGACGACCTCCTCGAAACTGCCCTCCATCAGATGCGCGCCACCCGCCATCACGATCACCGGATCGCAGAGGCGGCGGACGATCTCCATGTCATGCTCCACGACGAGGAAGGTCAGACCGGTCTCGCGCAGCTCCAGGATCCGCTCCGCAATTTCGAGGCCGAGCGCGGGGTTCACGC
The DNA here is from genome assembly GCA_039193505.1 of Pseudomonadota bacterium. Classification (GTDB taxonomy): domain Bacteria; phylum Pseudomonadota; class Alphaproteobacteria; order Rhodobacterales; family Rhodobacteraceae; genus Algicella. The sequence continues at coordinate 1,911 of JBCCWM010000368.1, forward strand.
CCGCAACCGGCTCATCGAGGAGGATCAGCTTCGGGTCGCCCATCAGCGCCCGCCCGATCTCGAGCAGTTTCTTCTGCCCGCCGGACAGGTCCGAGGCCATGTGCTCAAGCACGTGGCTCAGCTTCAGCCGCTCTGCCACGGCCTCGGCCCGCGCGACGAGCTCCCGCTCGCGCACGCGCCAGCGCCGCGGCGAGAAGAGAGCGACCAGGACATCTTCGCCGGGCTGGGCATCACCGTGGAGGAGCAAGGTCTCAAGCACGGTCAGCTTCGGAAATCCGCGCGCGATCTGAAACGTCCGCACAAGCCCGCGCTGGCTTATCTCCTCGGGCCTCAGATGCGTGACATCGCCGCCGTCGAAGGTGACCCGACCGCCCTCCGCAGGGATGACGCCCGAAAGACAGTTGAAAACCGTGGTCTTGCCCGCCCCGTTCGGCCCAATCAGCCCGGTGATCGTGCCGGGGCGCACAGAGAGGCTGGCGCCGTTCAGGGCGCGCACCCCGTAAAAGCTGCGCTGCAGCCCCTCGGCGCTCAGCAAGGCCTCCGCCATTTGTCCCCCACTGCCGGCCCCGTCGAACACACGAGACGCCACCTTGTGTTTCTGCATCAAAACACACCAACTGGAGTGTATGAACGTAAACGTGGACCAACGACCGTCCATGGCCCATCCGGGCTCGGGACCGCAGCGGGCTCGAAACAGGCGGCTGACCGGTGCTTTGCTGAAAAAAGCCGCACGAGAGCAGCACCTGCCAGCCGCGCCTGGCGTTGAGAAGGCCGCTCTCCATCCCGGCGCACACGTCCACACCGTCTCGACCAGAAGCCACCTGATCCCAGCCACCAGCGAGCACCGCCATACGGAGCCCACAACCGACCTCCACGCCCGCCGCACAGACGGGCAGCTCGAGGTTCATGCCGATGTCGCCGGCTTCCGCGGCAGACATTGCGGCGCGCGCTCCCTGCGCGCGACCGTGATTGCGCGCATCCACCGGGCCGAGGCCCAAATGTCCGGTCTTGTCGTCCGATGGTGGTCGGTGCTGAGAAGGCCGAGCCCACACCCAAGGGCCGGCGACCGACACACGCCCGACGATGACATGGCGGCGCGCGGCGTCCGGGCCGTCACTGCACCGGCGATCCGCTGCCCCGGCTGGTGCCGCGAGCTCACACACCATCCCGCCACTCTCAACGGCTGCAGTTGAGATCCCCCGAAGGACGACCCTCCATGACCGACATCCTGATCAAGACAGCCCGCATTGTGGACGGCAGCGCCGATCGGCCCGCAGATGCCGTCGACCTCCGCCTCGCAGACGGCCAAGTGCAGGAGATCGGCGCATCGCTCACTCCTGGCTCGGAGAGCCAGGTGATCGACGCATCGGACCACATCGTGATGCCGGGCCTCATCGACGCCCATGTCCATGTCAACGCCATCGAGGTCAATCTGAAGCTCAACGGCGCCCTGCCGGACCCGATCGTGACCATCGGCGCCATGAACCAGATGCGCGCAATGCTCTTGCGCGGCTTCACGACCGTGCGCGATCTGGGTGGCGCCACGGGGGCATTCCGACAGGCGATGGACGCGGCGCCCATCGCTCTTCCGCGGCTGAACATCTGCGGCAAGGCCTTGTCCCAGACCGGCGGACATACGGATCAGCGCGGGCCGTTCGATCGCTCCCCCACCGATGGCTACCAGGACCGCCTCGGCATGATGGGCGTGATCTGCGACGGCGTGCCCGAGTGCCGCCGCGCTGCGCGGGAGCAGTTCCGGACCGGCGCCGACTTCCTCAAGATCATGGCCAATGGCGGCGTGTCCTCGCCCTCCGACCCGATCCACTTTCTGGGCTTCTCACGCGAGGAGCTCCTGGCCGCGGTGGAAGAGGCTGCGAATGTCGGATCCTACGTCGCGGCGCATCTCTACACCGACGAGGCGATCCGCCGGGCCGTCGAGTGCGGCGTGCACTCGCTCGAGCACTGCAACCTGATCTCTCCTGCGACCGCCGAGCTGGCCGCGGCGGAAGGCTGCATCGCCTGCCCGACGCTCATCACCTACGAAAAGCTGCTCGTCGAGGGGCCGAGCATGGGGCTGCCCTCCGCCTCGCTCGCGAAAGTCGACGATGTTCGGCTCCGGGGGTTGGACTCGCTCCAGATCATGGCCGATGCAGGCCTGCCGATGGCCTATGGCAGCGACCTCCTCGGCGGCATGCAACCCCACCAATCGGGTGAGTTCGAGTTGCGCACCCGCGTGCTGCCGGCCCAGGAGGTCATCGCATCCGCAACCCACATTGCCGCCAAGCTCCTGCGGATGGAGGGCACGATCGGGACGCTGTCGCCCGGCGCCGCAGCCGACGCCATCTTGGTGCGCCGCAACCCCTTGACCGACATTTCGGTCCTGTCCGGTCAGGGCGAAGGGATCGCCGCGATCATCAAGGACGCCAAGACAGTCAAACTCGATCTCTAGGGCGGCCCCCAAGGCGCTGAGCGACCGAACCCGATCCGAACAAGGCCCTCTTGCGCCGTCAGCCAGGCCGCTGCGCGCCGGCCACCTCCGAGCCGTGCCCTACGACACCAGCGCCTGAACGGCCGCCTCTACGCCCGCAATGTCGTCTTCGTTGGTCAGAGTTTTGCCGTCCCAGGCCTCGCCCCACTTCCCGACGCCGTATTTGCCCCTCAGGTCCATCCCGAAGAACGGCGCCGTCATCTCCTGAGTGCTCAACACGTTGGCCCCGGAGCGCGGACCGGGTGAGGCCGCGAGGATAACGATGGGCTTGCCCTGCCAGATTTTCATATCGATCCGGCTCATCCAGTCATGGATGTTCTTCCAGGCCGAGGAGGCGGTGCCGTTGTACTCCGCAAAGGACACGATCAGTGCATCGGCCGCGCCGATTTTGTCGTAGAAGGCTTGCGCCAGGGGATGGACACCGCCGGCCTTCTCTCGGTCGATGGAATAGATCGGCATCTCATAGTCGTTGATGTCGGC
>JBCCWM010000369.1:0-4874 GCA_039193505.1 Pseudomonadota bacterium
GCGTCCTCACCCGCGGGCCAGATCAGCGCCGGCATATCGCCGAGCGGCCCGTTCAGATGCGGCTCCACGACATGGAGGACAAAGCCCATCGCGGCGGCAGCGTCCACGGCCGTGCCGCCCCGCTCCAGCATGCTCATGCCGACAGCCGACGCGATCCAATGCGTCGAGGTCGCGACGCCAAAGGTGCCCTTGATTTCGGGCCGTGTCGTGAAGCTCATTCAGGTCTCCCGGGGATCGAGCGCGTCGCGCAAGCCATCCCCCATCAAATTGAACCCGAGCACCACCAGAAAGATTGCAATTCCGGGGTAGAGCGCCATCCAAGGCGCCTGCTCGAGGAAATTCTTGGCCACGTTCAACATCGACCCCCAGGAGGGCGCCGGCGGCTGCTGGCCGAGCCCCAGAAACGAGAGTGAGGCCTCGGCAATGATCGCAGTCGCAATGGTCAGCGTCGCCTGCACCAGGATCGGCGGAAAGATGTTGGGCAGAATGTGGCGCCAGATCAGCGCCAGATGCCCCACGCCAATGGCCTTCGCGCCGTCCACATAGTCCTCCGTCATCACCGCCATGGTCTGCCCGCGGGCAAGACGCACGAAAATTGGCATCGCCGACAGCCCGATCGCGATCATCGCATTTTGGAGCGACGGCCCCAGAAACGCGGCCAGTGCGATCGCCAGGATCAGGAAGGGTGCGGCCAAAAGCGCCTCCGTCACGCGGGAGATCACCGCATCCGTCCACCCCCGGAGATACCCCGCCATCACGCCGAGCGGCACACCCACCGCGACCGCGATCAGGACCGACACCACGCCGGCCAGCAACGAGGCCTGCGCCCCCCAGATCATCCGGCTGAGCACATCCCGCCCGATCTCATCCGTGCCGAAGGGATGCGCAGCCGAAGGGCCCTTCCGCACCGCAGACCAGTCCGTCTCGGCCGGTCCCGGCACCGGCAGGATCGGCGCGAGGAGCGCCACCGCCACGAAAAACCCCACCAGAACGCCGCCGAGGATCGCCGCCGGGTTCCGCCGGAACTTGTTCCAGGCCCGCCGCTCGCGCTGCGGCGCCGCGACGCCGGCCTCGAGGACCGCGCTCATGCGTCCCTCATCCGCGGGTTCAGGACCCGGTAGGCCGCGTCGGCCAGAATGTTCATCGCAATGAAGGCCACACCGGTGCAGAGCACGATCCCCTGCACCACGGCGTAGTCGCGGTTAAAAACGGCATCGACCACCAGCTTCCCGAACCCCGGGATCGTGAAGATCTGCTCCGTCAACACCGCCCCCGCCAAGAGCTCCCCAAAGAGGAGCGTTGTGACCGTCACCACCGGCACCAGCGCGTTCCTGAGCGCGTGCTTGATCAGAACCGTGCGCTCTCGCAGCCCCTTGGCCCGCGCCGTCCGCACATAATCCGAGCTCAGAACCGACAGCATGGCAGAGCGGGTATGGCGCATCAGCGTCGCCGCAATCGCCGTGCCGAGCACAAAGGCCGGCATCAGCATCGTCTTGATCGACTGCCACGGATCCTCCGAGAACGGCTGGTAGCCCGAGGCCGGCAGCCAACCGAGTTGCACCGACACGAGGAGGATCATCATGATCCCCAACCAGAAATTCGGCACGGAGAGCCCCGAGAGCGCCACCAGATTGGCCAGCCAATCGATCCACGTCCCCTTGTGATAGGCCGAGAGCACCCCCGCCGGGATCCCGATCAGCATCGCAATCACCAGCGCCATCAGCGCGAGCTGCAGCGTCACGGGCAGCTTCTCTCCGATCAGCTCCAACACCGGCTGCTGCGTGCGGAGCGAGATCCCGAGATCGCCCTGTAGCGCATTCCCCGCCCAGGCAAGATACTGGACGGGGATCGGGTCGTTCAGCCGGTACTTCTCCCGGAGGGCCGCGATGACCTCCGGGTCGCGCTCCTCGCCCGCCATCACGAGGATCGGGTCGCCGGGCAGCAGATGCTGCAGCCCGAAGACCATCATCGAGATGAGTATCACGGTCGGCACCGCGATCAGCACTCGGTGGGCGAGGAAGCGCAGCACTTTACTCGACCGACACGCCGTGGAGGCGGATCATGCCGTCGGGATAAGGCGTGAAGCCCGCAACCGTCTGATCGAGCGCCCAGATCCAGACCGGGTGGTAGAGATAGACGATCGGCATCTCCTCCTGCTGGAGCGCGATGGCCGCGTCATAGCTCTCTTTGCGGACACCCGGATCGGTCGAGAGGCGCGCGGCATCGAGAAGCTCGTCCATCCGCGGATCGGAGAACTTCGAGTCGTTGATCCCGCCGCCCGAGGTCATGAACTGGTGGATGTTGCCATCGGGATCGACGCGCCCCGACCAGCCGATCTGGCTCGCCGTGTAATCCCCCGCCGACTGATCGGCCAGAAGCGTCGCAAACTCCTTCGCGACAAGGCTGATCGTGATCCCGGCCTCCGCGGTCATCGCCTGGACCACCTGCATCACCTGGGTCTGCACTGGGTTGTTCGTGACCTGCACCTCGATCTCGACACCATCCGGGAAGCCCGCCTCGCCGAGGAGCGCCTTCGCGGCGTCGATGTCGCGCTCGGGCACTTGAAACTCGGCGTTGTACCAGGGCGACGTGGGGGAGAACGGCTGGTTCCCCGGCGCAAACGCGCCCTCGAACACAACTTGGTTCAGCGCCGCACGGTCCACCGAAAGGGACAGCGCCTGACGCACAAGGTTCGACTGCCCGAGCGGGTTCTCGGAGCGCTCGCCATTGCCGACATTGATCGTCATGCCCTGATAGCCGAGCGAGGTCGCCCGCTCGAGTAGGAGGCCGTCATCGCCCTCGACGGAGGCCACATCGGTCGCCGCCAGCCGCTCCAACATGTTGAGATCGCCCGCCCGCAGGTTCGCAAGCCGCACGGTTGTGTCGGGGATCGGCAGGAACGTCACGCTGTCGAGCAGGATCTCATCGGCACGGTAGTAGTCCGCGAACTTCTCCAGCACGATCCGGTCCTGCTGCACCCGCTCCACAAAGGCAAAGGGGCCCGCGCAGACCGGGGCCAGCCCGAACTCCTCGCCCGCCGCCTCGAACGCCGTGGGGGAGAGCATCATGCCCGAGCGGTCCGCGAATTGCGCGATCAGCGTCGCATCGGGCTGGCTCAGCGTCAGCTTGACCGTGAACTCATCGACGACCTCCCAGCTGTCGATCGACTTGACCTCCGACTTCCGCCGGCTGGTCTCGAGGTTCTTCGACCGGTCGATGTTGGCCGCCACGGCCTCCGCATTGAAGGGGGTGCCGTCGTGAAAGACGACATCCTCGCGCAGCGTCATCGTCAGCTCGGTCCCGTCGTCGTTCCAGGACCAACCGGTGGCGAGCGAGGGGATGATCTCGAGCTCCGGCGTGATGTCGACCAGCTTGTCGCACATCGAGGCATAGACAATCCGCCCCACAAAGGTCCGCGACTGGTCGGGATCCAGAATGTCCGGGTCTTCCTGCAATCCGATGCGGAAATCCGCGGCCGGCGCCATCGACGCGGTCAGCGCAACCAGCGCTGCCGTGCCCAGAATGGTCGTTCTCATGTGCCAACTCCTCTCTGTTGTGGTTGCTCTGACAGCCGTCATCCCTGACCCTCCAGGGACTGCGCGAGGCCGGCGGCCAGTGTCTCAAGATGCAGCCGCATCGCCGCCGCTGCGCCCACGGGATCGTGGGCGGCAATCGCGTCGATGATGGCGGCGTGCTGCCTGTCGGAGATCCGCGCGCTCTCGGCGGTCCGCGCCCGCGCGCGGGGCGCCTGCCAGCCCGGATGATGGCGGACCTCATCGACAAGCCCGAAGGCCGTCAAGAGGATCCGGTTCCCCGCCACCCGCGCAATCGTGCGGTGGAGCGCCCCATCCCAAAGCTCCGCCGTCTCCGCATCGGCCGGCAGCTTGATCCGCGCTGCCAGCGCGCGGAGCCGCGCGACATCCTCGGCCTGCGCCCGCTCCGCGCAGAGCGCGGCGATCGAGGGCTCGAGGCAGAGCCGCGCCTCCATCACGCCGAGCGGATCGACCTCCGCGACGATCTCGGCGGCTATCTTGGTGGTCGGGTCAGGGGGCTGTCCGGCAAACGTTCCCTTGCCCTGGTGCCGCCAGATCAGCCCTTCCGCTTCGAGATGGTCGAGGGCGCGGCGCACTTGCCGGCGGCCGGTGCAAAACTCAGCCGCGAGCGCCCGCTCCGGCGGCAGCCGCCCGTCCTCCGGCAACCGGCCGGCGTCGATGAGATGCCGGAGGCGCCCCACGACCTCCGACAGCTCCGTTTCCTGCGCCGCCCCGTCCGGCTCCGGCATAGACACCCCATCCGCCAACCATTATCGAATTGGTTCGGATGAAGTGCACGTCAAGACCACAGGCGCACCATCGCGCGGCGGACAGAAATATTATAACTATTTCATATCGATAGCGGCAAATCTCGGAACTCACCTGAGCGACGAAGCACCACCTTTTGCAGCTCTGCCCGCAAACTGGGCAGAGCTCTCAGAACGTGGCGACGGCCCAGATGCGCGCATCTGGGTGCATGGGCTCAAAGCCTCGGTTGATCTCGCTGAGCGCCGGGCGGATCGATTTCCATCAAGCCCTCCATGCAGATCTCGGCCCATCCCCTACCCCAAACGCGCGTCCCCGCCACCCGCCGCAAGGGCCGCGCTGCGATGACGCCAGCAGCCCGCGCGACCCCGATGGCGTTGCCCTACCCCACGCTTTCTGCGGGTGGTCGAGCCAAGCGCATCACCTCGACACTGCCGGTCGCTGCAAAGCTGTCATCCGCACCGCCCATTTACACCGTAAGGCACCAACTCGCCCTCCATCACCGCGACGCGATCGACCGTTGCATGCGCCCAAAATCTGATCCGCGCCGGCAAGCCTCACCCCCGGGACCACGCC
>JBCCWM010000370.1:0-4874 GCA_039193505.1 Pseudomonadota bacterium
AGCTGGTGAGAACCAGCCCCGGCCAGTCGTCAGTCATGTCAGAAGCCGGTCAGCCACATCACTCCAGCCACAACAATCGCAATGATGGCGAAGAGAAGCAACACCTGAAAGGCGGTCTTCGTGGAGGCAAAGCCCTGCGCCTCGGCCAGACCGAGGCTCACGAACCAGACGAGCGGCAGAAGCCCCAGGATCTGGAGGAGCGCGCCGAACCAGGCATCGCTGACGATCGGCATGTCAGGCGCGAAAACTTGAAGCATAATCGCGATCAGCGCCATCAGAAGGCCAAACGGTGCGGCGACGAGAGCCGCCCAAAAAACACCCGTGCGCGTGTCCTTCCAACTGCCCTTGCCGCCGGCGATCCGCGCCGCAACCGTGAGGAGCAGCGAAAACGCGTACATCGCCGCAGTTCTGAGGAAGAGAGATCCGATCAGCACAAGACCGATGGTCAGCGGCATCTCCTCCGGCATGCCTGCGATGGGCGACACTGCGGCGCGGAGCGACGCCGAAAGAAAGAAAATAATGTCCGAGAGAAGGACAAAGAACACGAGGCGCTGCTCTTGCGGGTTCTCTTCAATTAACTCGCGCGTTGCGGCGCGCATGTTGACCCAGCTCGACCAAATGCGCGAGCCGAGGCCCTTGCGCCGCGAAAGATACTCATCATCATCAACGATACTGCCGGGGACCCGCGTGACCTGATCCATCTCCGCCTCCCTAGACCCGATGCTTGGCGGCGGTTTGTCCAACCGGTCGCCCTGACGCTCGCCGTCAAGGTCGGTCGCAAAGGTGTCAAACTGATTAAATCGGTCCCCCATATCTGCGATGGGCCGCGACAGGGCCATTTCTGTCAACCCACGAGCGGGCGCGTGACACCCCGCAGGCGGGCAACCGCCAGCCAGAGGAAGAACATAAAGGTCACAGCGCCGAGAAAAACGTCAGCCGCGGCCGGCAAGCGACTGCCGATCCAACTGAGCGCCACGAGAGCCGGTGCCGCAAGAAGCAAGGCGCCGAACAGCGCAACCCTCACACGCTGCGAGGGAACCGGCTGCACCAACAGGCGCCACAGGAGGGTGACGAGGCCGGCGAGCACATAGAGGAGGAGCGGCAACATGAAGACCGCCCCAAAGAGCCGCCCGGCGAGGACGCCCGCGACGGCATCCTCGATCTGCAGCTCGGACGCTGTGTCGAGTGCGCTCGGCACGCCCGCCAGGAACCCGGCCACACCGGCGATGAGCGCCCAGAGGAGGAGGCGTCCCTCGCTGATGCCGGCCGCCGCCTGGCGCGCCGCAAAGGCCGCCGGCGTTCGGTAGGCGGCGAGGATCACCTCCGGCGCGCGAGCCAGGCGGCGAGCCGCGTCCGGATCTCGTCGGCGAGCGCGTCGTCCTCGATTTCCTGGATCGCCTCATCGACGAAGGCGACAACCAGCATATTCTCGGCCTCGTTTTTCGGCACACCGCGCGATGTCAGGTAAAAGAGAGCCTCTTCGTCCGCAGCACCGACGGTGGAGCCGTGGGAGCACACGACGTCATCGGCGTAGATCTCAAGCTCCGGCTTGGCGAGGAACTGGCTGTCCTCATCAAGGAGGAGACCCTGGCTGATCTGATAGCCGTCCGTCTTTTGGGCCCCCGGCTGGACCAGGATTTTGCCTTGAAAGGCACCAACAGCCCCGTTTCGAAGAACTTTCTTAAAGACCTGGCGGCTCTCGCAGCGGAGGCCGTCATGGGTGATGAAGACCGTATCATCGTGATGAAACGCCCCATCCCCGGCCGCCGCCCCCGCAACATGGGCCTTGGCATCGTCACCGGTGAAGGTGATCACGTGCTCGTTCCGCGTGAGCGCGCCGTTTACGGTCAGCGTGAAGGATTTGTACTCGGAGGCCTGCCCGAGGCGCGCGAACATGTGGGTTACCGCAAGGCGCTCATGATCCCGGCCCTGCGCTCTAACGTGGTTGAAACGCCCCTCATCGGCAACATCGATCTCCATGCACTTGTTGAAGCGTGCCGCCGCAGGACCGTTTTCGAGCACGGTAAGTTCAGCGCCCGGCTCCACTCGAACGATGTGGTGAAGGACGGCATCGGAGGCCGTGTCACGATGAAAATAGACCAGGCTGATGGGCTTTGACGGTGTGCCGATTGCTCGGATCGCGACGCCGGCAGCAGCGGTGGCCGTGTTCAGCGCAGCGAAAGGGCGCGCAACAGGGGTTTGTCCGGCGGCCTCAAGGGCGCCGTACAGGCCCTTTGCCCAATGGATGTCGCGGCACAATGCATCGCCGAGATGCTCAACCTCGACACCTTCAAGCGAAAAGTCATCGGAGAGATCCGGTTGGAACACCCCGTCGATAAAGACGATCTTGAGCCGCTCAAACGCGCTGAACACCGGGGCCTCATCGGTGACGAGCACCGCGGCCACCGCCTGCGGATCTGTCAGTCGCGCGGGGTCGGTGAACTTCCAATACTCGTCGCGCCGCACCGGTGCGCCCATGGCGACAAGACGCGCGCGCGCCTCTGTTCGCACGGCCTCGGCCCAAGTCGCGCCTTTGGGCGGTGCCGGGTGCCGCCTGAGCAGCGCATCCACGGGAGCGGCAGCGGGCGCAGGTGCCGCCATCACGCGACCTCCTCAAAGGATTTGTAGCCACTCTTTTCCACCTCGAGCGCGAGGTTAGGGCCGCCCGTCTTCACGATCCGTCCCGCTGCCATGATGTGCACGACGTCCGGTTTGATGTGATCGAGAAGGCGCTGATAGTGAGTGATTACCAAGAAGCCGCGCCCTCGATCGCGGAGGGCGTTCACACCCGAAGAGACCAGTTTCATCGCATCTACATCGAGACCGGAATCGGTTTCGTCCATGATGCACATCTTCGGCTCAAGGACCGCCATCTGCAGGATTTCGTTGCGCTTCTTCTCACCGCCGGAAAAGCCGACATTGACCGCGCGCTTCAGCATGTCATCCGAGATCTCTAGCGCGCGGGCTTTTTCTCGGACGAGCTTCAAGAACTCCGCCGCCGAGAGCTCCGCCTCGCCGCGCGCCCGGCGCTGACCGTTGAGTGCGGTCCGCAGGAACGTCATGTTGCCGACGCCCGGGATCTCAACGGGATACTGGAACGCAAGGAAAAGACCGGCCGCCGCCCGCTCCTCCGGTTCCATCTCCAGGATGTCCTCACCGTCGAGTGTCGCCGAGCCGGCAGTTACTTCGTAGCCGTCCCGCCCGGCCAGAACGTACGAGAGCGTCGACTTGCCAGAACCGTTGGGACCCATGATCGCGTGCACTGTGCCAGGGTCGACAGTCAGATCGACCCCTTTGAGGATGGCTTTGTCTTCCTCCTCGAGCGACACGTGGAGGTTCTTGATGGTCAACATGGGGTCTACTCCCTGATTTGGGGCAAGCGTCCGACCACGGGTCGGAAGCGATCACTCGGTTGGCTGGCCGCCTGCACCTCATCGGCGGACGGCAAGGTCGGCAGTTCCGTATCGCCGGCGGGCGTCTCGAGGCGTTTCGGCCGCTCCGCCCGGGGCGGGAGCCCGGCGGTCGCCGGCAGAACGGGCTGGCCCGGCTCGGCCACGGCGGGCCGCGGCGCAGGCGGTGGCAGCTCCGCCTCGACGGCGCGGCGCAGATCGGCCAGCAATGGGTTGTCTGAGAGCATCGTTTCGAGACGCGGGCGGAGGCCGGGATACGTGGTCTCAATTCCTGGCGCGACCGCGAGAATGTGGTTTCCGAACGGCACCCAAAGGAGCGCGCCGATCACCGACGCCCAGCCGATCACACTGCCAAAGACGAGATGACGGACCGCGAGCACCACGAGCGCGCCGGCGACGGCCATCGCGACCACCGTCGCAAGCCCGCCGCCGGCGAGGGCGCTCAGGATCGCGCGGAGACTGATCGCCGCGAACTCACCACCCAACCAGAGCATCGCCACAACAAAGCCGAGCCCCGCCGCAACGAAGACGGTCATCGCAATCATCCCGAAGGGAGGATGCTGCTGAGGGCGCCCGATCGGTCGCGCCATGGCTCAGACCGAGCTCTCCTCGCGCACCTGGTCGAGTGCGGGGCTGCGGTCGAAGAGATGGCGCTTCTCCGGTTGGTCGATCCGGTACCACCCGAAGAGCTTAGCGGTCCAGTTGTGGACATAGTGGAAGAGGGTCGAAAAGACCGCCGTCTTCAGTACGGCCTCGATCAAGGCACCGAATGTCGTCTGCTGCGGTCCGTCGAGCAGCATAGATGAGACGAAGTTCAGAAGGAAAAAGATGATCGCTGCGATGATCGACGCGCCGAGAAAGGGCATCAGTTTGCCTCCACCGTCACAGATGTGCCCGAGGCCGAAACCATGAGCATCGAGTTGCCAACAACTTCGTAGTCGAGATCGACACCGACGACCGCGTTGCCGCCGGCAGCGCGCGCGCGCTCCTCAAGCTCTCTTATCGCGGTTTCCCGCGCCTCCGCCAGGCTCGCCTCATAGGCCGAGGACCGGCCCCCAATGATGTCGGTGATGCCCGAGAAGAGGTCGCGGACGATGTTCGCGCCGAGGATCGCCTCACCGACGGTAACGCCGTGATAGGCGGTGATCCGGTGACCCTCGATCGATGGTGTGGTTGTGACGATCATGTCAGGATCCTCTCAGCTCGTCCGGGAACGCGTCCGAGAGGGCGTCCTGCACACGCGGGATCTCAGTCAGATAGGCTGTGTCCATATCGCCGGCCTCCACGCGCCGCAATCCTTCCCGAAGCCAGAGGGGATGCGCGATCCGCCGCCCCACACTGTAGAAGTAATCGTAGAACTTGAAATTTCCGGCCCCGCCAACCCAAAGATTGGGGATTTGGTACGCATCGGCAACGACAAGCCCGTGGAGCGACGACGAAAGGATCGCCTCACAGGCCGCAATC
>JBCCWM010000371.1:0-4868 GCA_039193505.1 Pseudomonadota bacterium
GGCGACGCTCAGTGCAATGGCAACACCCGTCACGCTCGGGCCGCGGATCCTCCGCGCCGACACAGCGGTGGTGGCCGCTCTCACGCTCTGGCAGGCGGCGCATGGCGACTGGCGCTGATCCCGGCGGGCTGCGCGCGCGGCTGCGGCGCCTCGCGGGCGGGGAGCTCATTCTGCTCGGCGCTCTCGCGGTCGCGGCAGGACTTCTCCTGCGTGCGTGGTGGCGCACCGGGGGGCTCTTCCCTGGGGTGATCGGGCTTGCGGTTCTCGCCGTTGCAGGAATGACCTTTCTCGCCGCTCTCCGACGTGCAGGGTTCGAGGGCGACGGACCCGCCGTCGGCGTGGTCGAGATCGATGAGGGACGGCTCCTCTATCTCGCCTCGGATGGCGGAGGCTGGATTGCGCGCGATATGCTGGTGCGCGTCGAGATTGCCGTCACAGCGGCCGGACCGGTTTGGCGGCTCACCGCGCCCGACGCACGTCTTGAGGTGCCCGTGGACGCTGGAGGTGCGGGCGGGATTGCAGATTTGGTGGCCGGCTTGGAGGGGGCGCGGCTCGATCGCGCGGCCGCGGCGATCGCTCAGGGGCACTCGGCGCTCGTCTGGACGGCAACTGCTGATCTCACGCTTGAACAGCGTGGAACACCTCAGTAATCCTCAGCGGATTGCACCCGAGGAGGCCGCATGTCCATTCCGCAAACCGGGGGCACCCCGATCGAAGGGCGAGCCGACCTCGCCGGGTATCTCGCCGCCGGCTGCAAGCCGCCCGAGCGGTTTCTGATCGGGACCGAACACGAGAAGTTCGGCTACTGCCTGGAGACGTTGGCGCCGCTCCCCTATGATGGCGAGCGGTCGATCCGCGCTGTCCTCGAGGGGCTCCGCGACCGGTTCGGCTGGCGGCCGCTTTTCGAGGGCGAGAACATCATCGGGCTCGAGAAGGCGGGCGCCAATGTCAGCCTCGAGCCCGGCGGGCAGCTGGAGCTCTCGGGTGCCCCCCTCGAGACAATCCACGAGACATGCGACGAGGTGAACCAGCACCTTCGCGAGGTGAAGGATGTCGCGGACGAGATCGGTGCCGGCTTCATCGGTCTCGGGGCGGCACCCATTTGGCGGCACGAGGATATGCCGCGGATGCCCAAGGGGCGCTACAAGCTGATGACGGAGTACATGGACCGGGTCGGGACCCATGGGACCCAGATGATGTATCGGACCTGCACTGTTCAGGTGAACCTCGACTTCGCGTCCGAGGCCGACATGGTCAAAAAGTTCCGGGTGGCGCTTGCGCTGCAGCCGGTGGCCACTGCGCTCTTTGCAAACTCCCCCTTTTTCGAGGGCAAGCCCAACGGACACATGAGCTGGCGGAGCCGGATCTGGCGCGACCTCGATGCGGCCCGAACCGGCATGCTGCCCTTCGTGTTCGAGGACGGCATGGGGTTTGAGCGCTATGCGGATTACGCGCTCGATGTGCCGATGTACTTCGTCTACCGCGATGGGCGCTACATCGACGCCCGCGGGCAGTCGTTTCGCGATTTTCTCGATGGACGACTGCCGGCTCTGCCGGGCGAGACGCCCTTGATCTCAGACTGGGCGGATCACCTGACAACGATCTTCCCTGAGGTGCGCATCAAGCGGTTCATGGAGATGCGGGGGGCCGATGGCGGGCCGTGGCGGCGGCTCTGCGCGCTGCCGGCGCTCTGGGTGGGGCTCCTCTATGATGGTGGGGCGCTGGACGCGGCGTGGGATCTCTGCCGAGACTGGACGGCGGAGGAACGGGAGACGCTGCGGGCTGCGGCCTCGGTCGAGGGCCTCCGGGCTGAGATCCGGGGAGAGCCTCTGCAGGAGGTGGCCGGTCGTGTTCTGGGGATCGCGTCTGCCGGGCTCGAGGCCCGGGGGCGGGCTGGGGCCGGCGGGCTCGTGCCCGACGAGCGGCACTTCTTGAACGCGCTCCACGAAATCGTGGCGGAGGGGCGGACGCCCGCCGACGCCCTTTTGGCCGAGTACACCGGGGCGTGGAACGGAGATTTGACGCGGATCTATGCGGCTCACGCCTATTGAGCGGAGAAGGCCCCGCGGGGGCCTTCGCATAATGAGGCCCGGCCCGACCTGCGGTCGGATCCGGGCCGGCGGCGCCTGATGGCCGCGTCAGTTTTTCTGCCCGATGCGGGGCTCCGTGCCCGTGCGCAGTCGGGCGATGTTCTCTCGGTGCCTCCAGATCACAGCGGCTGAGAGCGCGGCGATCGTGACGGCTGCAATGGGTCCGGAGGTTGCCAGGACGTAGAGGGGCGCGAGGAGTGCCGTTGCGAGGCCGCCCGCAGATGAGATGCGTGTGAGACCTGCCGAGACAAGCCATGTCAGTGCTGCGGCGAGGCCCACCGGCCAGGCGAGCGCGGTGAGAAGGCCGAGAAAGGTTGCGACGCCTTTGCCGCCTTGGAAGCCAAGCCAGACCGGGAAGAGATGGCCGGCAAGGGCCGCGGACCCTGCGGCGAGCGCTGCGCCCTCGCCCCCGAGGGCCCGCGCGATCAGGAGCGCGACTGCGCCTTTGCCAGCGTCGAGGAGGAGGGTTGCGAACGCTGCGCCTTTGTGACCGGTTCGAAGCACGTTCGTGGCGCCGATGTTGCCCGAGCCGATGCTGCGCAGATCGCCGAGACCGAGGGCGCGGGTGATCACGACGCCGAACGGGATCGATCCGAGCAGGTAGCCGAACAGGGCGGCAACGGCGATCGTCATGCGGTCCTCCCCCTCATCCGAAGATGCGCTCTCCGCCGATCCAGGTTCCGAGAACCCGGCCCTGCATCCGGCGGAGGTCGTATGGCGTGTTCTTCGACTTTGAGTGCAGTGTCGCGCGGTCAAGCACGTAGGGCACATCGGGGTCGAACAGCACGAGGTCTGCCGGTGCGCCGACGCGGAGGCGCCCTGTGGGCAGACCGAGGAGCTCCGCGGGGGCGAGCGCGAGTGCGCGAAAGAGCGTGCCGAGCGTCATGTGGCCTGCGTGGACGAGTTGCAGCGCCGCAGGAAGAAGGGTCTCGAGGGCAACGGCGCCCGAGGCGGCCTCTTCGAAGGGGAGGCGCTTTGATTCCTCGTCCTGAGGTGTGTGCATTGAGCTGATGATGTCGATTGTCCCCGCGGCGAGCGCCGCCACGGTCGCCTGCCGGTCCTCCTCCGATCTGAGTGGCGGTTTGACTTTGAAGAAGGTGCGGTAGGCGTCGACATCGAATGTGTTGAGCGTGAGGTGGTGGATCGATGTCCCGGCGGTGACCTTCAGGCCGGCGGCCTTCGCCCGCGCCAGGGGCGCCAGGGCGCCGGTCGTGGTGACCTGATCGACGTGGAGGCGGACGCCCGTCATCTCCGCCAGCGCGAGATCGCGCTCGATCTGGACGCGTTCGGCGAGGGGCGAGACGGCAGGGAGCCCGAGCTTCAGGGCATAGGGCCCCGAGGTCATCGCGGCGCCCGCCGAGAGCGTCGGCTCCTGGACATGCGTCACGACAAGGGCGCCGAGCCCCGCGGCATATGTCATGGCACGCGTCAAAACCCGGGCATCGCGTGTCGGGCGGTCCGCATCCGTGAACGCGACGGCGCCGGCATCCTGCAAAAACCCGATCTCGGCCATCTCGCGCCCCTCGCGTCCCTTGGTCAGGGCAGCCATCGGGAGGACCCGCACGGATGTCTCGGTCTCTGCGCGGCGGCGGAAGAACTCCAAGAGTTCCGGCGTGTCGAGGGCTGGGTCCGTGTCAGGTCGCGTCACCATTGTGGTGACACCGCCGGCCGCCGCAGCGAGCCCCGCGGTCCGAAAGCTCTCCTTGTGCCGTTCGCCCGGCTCGCCGATTTTGACGCCGATGTCGACGATACCGGGAGCCAGAGCCCTGCCTTGGCAGTCCTGCGCCCCGGCGGGGATCTCTCGGTCCTCGACGATTTCCGCGATCCGACCTTCCTCGATCCGTAGGCGCCCGCGCCGCTCGACATCCGCTTCGGGGTCGATGAGGCGGGCGTTTGCGAGGATCACATCCGCCTCTTCAGCGCGAGCCTGTCGAATGTGATGACCGACACCGCGTCGAGCATCCCGCAATGAACAGTGCGTCCGCCCCAAAGTGCCGTTTCGAGCCTTCCGTTCCTTGTCGCGGGAAGCCGTCTCACCCGCTCACGGAGGAATACGCGGGCTGACGGACCGATCATGCGAACAAAGTGGGTGCTGGGCGGGCGGGCTTTGCGCGCGGCTTCTCTCTCCAAGCACAGAGCTTCCTGGACTTGTGCGTTGGGTGTCAGCGTACGACGAGCGCTCAACGCCTCGCGTTTGGCCCCGCGAACCTGAGTGTCCAATAGCCGGAGGATGTGCCAGATAGACACCCCGACCAGAGGCCGGGCTTCGACGAACCCGACCGGTGTCGTGTGTTGTGCAACCGAGGCAATGCCCCCCAGGTAGAAGGCTGCGCTGACGAGTGCCCAAATCGCCAGTCGCTGGTTCACGCCTATCGAGAGCGGGGTGCGGCGGGTGGACCATCGAGGCTCACAGGCGAGACTGTCGCTCCCGGTCTCGTGCGCGCCGGGCTCAAGATATCGCTGCCAGAACGTCGTGCCTTCATCCGGTCGCAAGCGGGTGCCCTCGGGTCATCGGCAGCACTCTGACCGGTGACCGCGCGGTGTCAAGAAACGAAAAAGGCCGGGCGCGTGGCCCGGCCTTTCAGTCATCGTTTCACTTGGATCAGAAGAGGACGGCGACGTCCGCAGCTGCAACGGTGCGCCGCGCGGCCGGCACGGCGGCATCGGCTTCGAGCTCGGGGAAGAGCTCGAGGACCTCGTCGCGGGTCGCCGGGGCGAGCGTTGCGTTGACGGCCGCAGGGTGGAAGCTCTCGGACCAGAGACCGTCGACCTCAACGA
>JBCCWM010000372.1:0-4838 GCA_039193505.1 Pseudomonadota bacterium
AGCAAGCTCAGATCGTCATCAATCACTGGCTCAGGCAGTACAATCACACCAGGCCGCATCAGGCACTCAACATGCGCCCACCCGTTCCTGAAACCCTATTAGAGAAACCCCTGATCAGTGGCCCAGACACGGGGGGCTAGACAGAGACTTTAGGCGCCGTTCGCCTTGGCTGACAGCTTGATGTCGGTTGCGAAAAGGTTGTTTGTCCTCAAGACGTTCGGCGATGTGCCTGCAGTGTCGGGGAGGCGATAAGGCACTGAAAAACATGTGTATAACAGAAGACGGGTAGGCGAGCTGTCGCTTGCTTTCCTCGCCTTTTAGGTAAAACTGCCGTATCCTTTGGCTAAGTCTCCGCACTGTCTTCCCCTGATTGGATGAGCTCGGTATGCCCCTTCTCCCCTTTGGTCTCCCTTTCGGTCGGTCGTTTGTGTTCGGAACGCCCGGCGACGACACTCTCCCATCCGGCCCTGGCTCGAACGTGATCTTCGGCTTCGGCGGCAACGACACGCTTCTGTCGTCGGCCGCGAACAACATTTTGTTCGGAAATCGAGGCGACGACACCTTCGAGTATCTCGCGGGCGCCGATCGGTTTGTCGGCGGCTCGGGCTATGACACGGTTGTGGTCTCCGAAGGCAGTCTCTTCGACTACCTTGAAGACTTTCCAACCCTCCATGTCGGCCGTACGACCCGCCAAGCGGAGTTTAAGTCGGCTGAAACCGGCGAGACCTTCCGCGTCTCCGGTGTCGAGGCCATCACCTTTGAGGCCCAGGACCTTACCGTGTTTCTTGACGGTACCAACAATGCTGTTTTTGCTCAGGATGACGAAGTAACGGCGTCGGGAGCGGGCGTCACCACGTTTGCCCTACAGGAGTTCAAGGCCAACGACATTGAGTTCGACGGCGATGAGCTGCAGACCTTCCTCCTCGTCTCCGAGACCGGGTCCAATGGCGGACGTGCGACTGTCAACGCGAACGGGACGCTCGATTTCGATGCCAATGGGGATTTTGACGGCCTGCTGATCGGCCAGACGGCGCTCACCACGTTCACCTACACCGTCGATGACGGTCGCGGCGGCGTGGGGCTTGCGACCATCAGTTTCACGGTCGAGGGCACGGCGGAGCCAATCGAGGCCCGGATCAACGAGTTCCACTACGACAATGTCAGCTCGGATGTCGGAGAGTTTGTCGAAGTCCGCACGACCGCCGGGGCGGATGCCTCCAGTCTGGTCGTTGAGCTCTACAACGGCTCGTCCGGTGCGGTCTATTCGACCTTCGCTCTCGGCGATGTCGACACCGATGACCGGATCTCCGTCCAAAGCGATGGGGTCTTCGACTACTATCTGATCGAGCTGCCCCCGAACGGGATCCAAAACGGCAGTCCCGACGGTCTGGCGCTTTCGAACGATGGCGCGCTGATCGAGTTTCTGAGCTACGAGGGCACCCTGGTCGGCGTTGACGGCGCCGCGGACGGTGTCACCTCCATTGACATTGGTGTGGAGGAGACCGCCAGCACGTCCGTGGGCTTTTCGCTCCAGCGTCTCGAAGGCGATCTCTGGGACGCGCCCCGCGCCGACACGCGGGGCGCGGCGAACACGGTCGTTGCGGCTGTGTTTCTGAACGAGATCGCGGTCAGTACGACAGGAAGCCCCGATTTTGAGTTCTTCGAGATCTTCGGCGACGCGGGCACGTCCCTCGACGGCTACAGCCTGATCCAGGTCGAAGCTGGGACCGCCTTCGATCCAGGCAACATCCTGACGGTGGTTTCCCTCGACGGGCAGGTGATCGGCGAGGACGGTTTCTTCCTGGCGGCCTCACCGGAAGCGGAGGCCGATTTCGGCGTGGTCGGCGATCTTCAAATCCCGGACGACAGTTTTGAGAACTTCGATTCGACCTTCCTTCTGGTCCGGGACTTCGATGGGATCGAGGGCACCGACCTCGACGCCGACGATGACGGGCTGGTCGACGCGGAGATTGACATCGTCGATGGCGTGGCGCTTGCCGACAGCGGCCCATCGATTTTCTACGGCGGTGTGCCGGTGGTCGGACCGGATGGGACCTTCCTCGCGGCGGGCGCGAAGCGGGTTGAGGATGGCACCGGCGACTTCGTCCAAACCTCCTTTTCCTCCGTCGCAGACTATACGCCGGGCAGCACCAACACACCTGCCGGCGATGCTGTGCTGATCTCCACGATCCAGGGCTCGGCCGGTGCGAGCCCGCTGGTGGGCGAGACGGTCGTCGTCGAAGCCGTGGTGACCGCCATCGTGGATGGCGGTTTCTTTCTCCAGGAGGAGGACGACGACAGCGACGACAGCGCGGCGACCTCGGAGGGCATTTTTGTTTCGGGCGACAGCTCCGCCGTCAGCGTCGGCGATCTGGTCGAGGTGACGGGAACTGTCGGTGAGAGTTTCGGCCGCACGCAGATTGCGTTGACCACGGCCAGCGTTGTGTCGAGCGGTGTTGCTCTGCCGACGGCGGCTGCGATCCTTGTTGGCCCTGAGGCCGCCGACTACGAGGCAGTCGAAGGCATGCGCGTCTCGGTCTCGTCGTCCAACGACGATCCTCTGACAATCACGGCGAATTTCAACTTTGATCGGTTCGGCGAGCTCCAGATCTCCGCCGGCAACAAGCGTCAGCCAACCCAGCAGTTCGACCCGCAGGACGAGGCGGCGGAGGTCGCGGCGCTTGCCGAGGCGAATGCGAACAACACGCTCTTCCTCGACGATGGCGTCTCTGCTCAGAACCCGACTGAGTTCCGCTACATGCCGGTGCCGGAGGAATTCGACAACGGCAATGGTTTCCTCGACACAGGCGACGACTTCGGCGGCGAGGACGGCCTCGGGGCGACCCTCCGCCTCGGCACGGAGATCACGGCGCCCATCGAGGGCGTGATGGATTTCAGCTTCGGCGATTACAAAGTGATCCCCACGACGCTTCTCGAGATCGACGAGAGCACGAATTCCGGCGCGCGCCCGGAGCTCGAGGACGTGGGCGGCGATCTGCAAGTTGTGTCGGCCAATGTTCTCAACTACTTCGCCACGCTCGACATCGGCGATGCCGGCGTCGGGCCAGGGGAGCTCGATCCGCGGGGCGCAGACAGCCAGTCGGAGCTCGACCGCCAGACCGACAAACTGGTTGCCCAGCTTCTGGCGACCGAAGGGGAGGTCTTCGCCCTCCAGGAGCTTGGCAATGATGGGTTCGGCGCCGACGGTTCCGTGTCGGTGCTGACCCAAGGGCTCAACGCAGAGAGCGCGATCGACTATGCCTTTGTCGATCCCTTCGGCAACGGCGCCTCAGGCGACTTTGTCGGCACCGATGCGATCACGACGGGGATCATTTACGACACGTCCGCGGTGACGCTCGTCTATTCCGACGTCCTGGTTTTCGAGGAGGAGTCGGCCGCCGCAACCTTCGCCCTCGCTGAAGTGCTGAACCCCTTTGCCTCAGCGGATGATCAGGTGGGCGACTTCCAGCGGAACCGACCCGCTGTGGCGGCCACGTTCGAGGACAATGAGACCGGGGAGTATTTCACTGTCGTCTCGGTCCACTTTAAGTCTAAGGGCGATTCGAACCTCGAGGATCTGATCTTCGATGCTCAGAACGCGAGCCAGGGGGCGGGCGTGGCCGATCAGGCCGACATCGACGCCCTCCTCGCAGATCCGAACTACGACCAGGGCGACGGCCAGGCGTTCTGGAACCAAGCGCGCGAGGACGCGGCGGACGAGCTCAACACCTGGATCACGGGGGAGTACCTGGCGGCGGCGCAGGCCGTTGAGGCGGGCGTCGGCGATCAAGTCCTGATCCTCGGCGACTTCAACGCCTACGCAGAGGAGGATCCGACCCAGGTCTTTGACGAGGACGAGGACTACACCGACATCCTCGACACCTTCACCGATGGCGGCCAGGCGGAGGCCTATAGCTTTGTCTTCGATGGCCAGCAGGGCGCGCTCGACCAGGCGTTTGCGACCGACACCCTCGCCGGCAAGGTGACGGATGCGTTCGAGTGGCATGTGAACGCGGACGAGCCGGATCTTCTGAACTATGACGAGAGCTTCAACGATCCGGGCTTCTACGACGACGGCCTGTTCGGTGCGTCCGACCACGATCCGTTGATCATCGGGCTCGATTTCGGCGCCGACAGCATCGTGTGACCGCGGTCAGGCGGGTGCGGCGCCCTGTGCGCCGCGCTCGCGATAGGGCGTGGTTCCAAAGTGCGCGCGGTAGCATTTCGAGAAATGCGATGGCGAGGCGAAGCCGCAGGCGAGCGCCACGTTGATCACGCTCATGTCGGTTTGCATGAGGAGGTTGCGCGCCCGCGCAAGGCGGAGCTCCATATAGTAGCGCTTGGGGCTTCGATTGAGATAGCGCCGGAAGAGCCGCTCCAGCTGTCGCGTCGACATGCCGACATCGGCTGCAAGGCGCGCGGGCGACACGGGCTCTTCAATGTTCTCTTCCATCATCTGGATCACGGTTGAGAGCTTCGGGTGGCGGACGCCGATCCGCGTCTGGATCGACAGCCGCTGCTCGTCGCGGTCGGAGCGGATCGATGTGTGGATCATCTGATCGGCGATGGCGTTGGCAAGCTCCGTCCCGTGGGCCTGCCCGATCAGCTTCAGCATCAGATCCGTCGCAGCCGTCCCGCCGGCCGAGGTCAGGCGGTTGCCGTCGATCACATAGACGCTGGTCGTCAGCTCGACCTCGGGATGCTCTTCGGCAAAGCTGTGGCGATTATCCCAATGGATGGTGGCGCGGCGCCCGTCGAGAAGGCCCGCACTTGCAATCGCCTCGGCGCCGGTGCAGACGGCCCCCACCGTCATGCCAAGCCGGGCATGGCGGCGCAGC
>JBCCWM010000373.1:0-4831 GCA_039193505.1 Pseudomonadota bacterium
AGCGTGGCGGAGGACTGCCTTCGCACCGTGCCGCCGCGCGAGAATGGCGGCAACATGGACGTTCAGCAGATGCAGGTCGGCACGACCATTCTGATCCCCTGCTTCATCGATGGCTGCGGGCTCTTCGTCGGCGATGTGCACTATGCGCAGGGCGACGGTGAGGTCTCGGGCACCGCGATTGAGACCGGCGCCATCGTCACGGTGACCACCGAGGTGCGGAAAGGCGAGGGAGAGTTCATCACGGCGCCGCAAGTCGAAGGCGGGCTTCAGATCAAGAACATCGAGCCCTCGAGCTTCCACCAGACCATCGGATACCCGCTGAAGGCCGAGGGCGAGGTGCCGATCTACCACACCTATCTCGACAGTGAGCCCATCGAGGGGCTCTCGAACCTGTCCGAGGATCTGACGATCGCGGCGCGCAATGCGCTCAGCGACATGATCGACCATATCGAGCGGACCTATGACCTCACGCGGGAGCAGGCCTACATCCTGGCGAGCGTTGCGGTGGATCTGCGCGTGGGGCAAGTGGTCGACGTGCCCAACTATGTGATCACGGCGGTGCTCAACAAGGATGTGTTCGTGGCGGATGCTGAGTAGACGCGCCGTTCTCGCCGCCGCCCTCGCGGCTGGGGGGGCGGCGGCAGCCCACACGCCCTACGGGCAGTGGGTCGTCTATCGCCAGAAGCATCTTTTGGTGGGTGCGCACCGCGGCGACCCCGAGACCTACGCCTTGGCGCAGCGCATTGTTTCGGCTCTGGAGGTCGAGTTGCCTGAGGCACGCGCCCGCGTCGCGCGCGGGCCGCGGGCAGAGCGGATTTCGCGCCTTCTCATCACCGGTCAACTGTCGCTCGCGGTGTTGGAGCGGGGGGAGGCGGCGCGCATGGCCGCCGCCGCCCCGCCCTTCGAGGGGATGGGGCCCGCGCCGTTGCAACCTTTGACTGCGCTCGGTGGGGCCTACGTGCTCTACGCTCATCCGGATATGGCCGAGGATCACGTGTGGCTGGTTACGGCTGCGCTGGCCCATGACGGGATCGGTGCCGCCCCCGCGGGCGACATCGGTCTGCACCACCCCGGCGCCGCTGCATTTTGGCGCAGTTGGCCCCCGACCTCGGACTCCCCCTAGACCCGAGCTCGGCCCGCGGCAATTGACGCAAATCGCGAAGACACAGCCTGGTGTTGTTTCGCCTTCCGAAACGATTTTCGCCGACCCTGCTCGCAATAATTTCGAGCATCGGACACTTTCACCATGGAACACCCAGACGCCATTCTCGTTTCGAAACTCATCACCGATCACGTCGCGGACGGCATTCTCCTGATGGACCCCGATGGTCTGACGGTCTGGGTCAATCCCGCCTTCTGCAAAATGACGGGCTACTCGATCGAGGACTTGACTGGGCAGTCGCCATGGTCGGTGCTGCAAAGCGTCGAAGTGGGTCAGGATGAGCGTGGCAAGCTCGCGATGGCGATAGAGCGTCATGAGGCATGCTCCATCGAGATCCCGGGGCACCGGAAAGACGGCACGCCCACTCTGTCACAGGTCAATCTGTCCCCGATCTTCAATGATATGAGCGAGTTGACCCACTTTGTCGCGGTGCAGCGCGACGTCACCGAGCACAACGCCGATAAGGAAGCGCGGATCGACTTCGATGCCTATCGGCGCGCGCTCGACTTGCAGGCCATTGTCTCCGTCACGGATGAGCGCGGCCGGATCCGCTATGTGAACGACAAGTTCTGCAAGATCAGCGGATACAACGCCGAGGAGCTGCTGGGCGAAAACCATCGGAAGGTGAACTCCGGAACGCATGAGCCGGGGTTCTTCCACGAAATGTGGCGAACGATCCGCCGAGGGCAGGTTTGGCACGGTGAGGTGTGCAACCGGAAGAAAACGGGGGAGCTCTATTGGGTCGACACGAGTATCGTCCCAGTGCTCGGTCCCCGAGGGGAAATCCTGCGCTATGTGTCGATCCGCTACGATATTACTGAGCGGAAGGCTGCGGACACAGCCCTCCGCGCGCTGGGCGAGACCGACGCGCTGACCGGGCTCGCCAATCGCGCGCGCTATCAGCAGGACCTCATTGCGGCGTTGGCGGGCGCTCAGGCCGATGCCGGAAAAGATGGGTTGGTCGTTATGGTCGACATCGACCATTTCAAGGATGTCAACGACACCCTTGGACATCACAGCGGAGACCTGTTGATCAAGGAAGTGGGACGCCGCCTCCGCGAGCATGCCGGTGCGTCCGCCACGGCCGCGCGGATCGGCGGCGACGAGTTTGCGGTCATCATCCCGCGCTCCGCCTTTCGCGGATCGGCGCTTGCGACGGTCCAGAACCTTCACACGGCCACGTCGCAGGCTGTTGCGCTCGACGGATCGGTCCACATCCCGTCGCTGTCCATGGGTGTGACCACCTATCCGACCGACGCACAGACCGTTGAGGGGGTGATGATCAACGCGGATCTGGCGCTCTATGAAGCCAAGCGCCACGGCCGCAATCGGTTTCGTGAGTTCGATCCGTCGTTTCGCGAGCGGCTGGAACAGCGCGAGACGTTGAAGGGCATCCTCCTTTCTGCGATCGAAAACGACAGCTTCGAGATAGCGCTCCAGCCGATTTGCTGCGCGAACACGGGCGCGCATCGGGGGTTCGAAGTGCTCGCGCGGCTGTCCCACAACGGACGGCCGATCTCGCCCGGGCACTTCGTTCCGCTGGCCGAAGAGCTGGGGTTGATCCAGCCGATCGGCCGCATCGTCCTCAGGAAGGGCATGGCGGCCCACAGTCGGGCACTGGACCTCGGCTTGGAGCCCGGAACCTTGTCGATCAACGCCGCGGCGCCGGAGCTTCGCGAGCTCGGATACACCGAGGATTTCCAGGATTTGCTGCTGCAGCATGGACTGTCGCCCGAGATGCTTGTGGTCGAGATCACCGAGACGGCGCTGATCGGGCGCTCGACCGATCTCGTCGCGGCGACGCTGTCGCGCTTTCGGGAGATCGGCGTGCGGATTGCGCTCGACGACTTCGGAACCGGGTTCTCCTCGCTGTCGCATCTGCGCGACTTTCACGTCCACCGGATCAAGATCGACAAGAGTTTCGTTCAGGATCTCGAGGTTGATGAAGGAGCGCGCAGCCTCGTCGATGCGTTGATCGGCCTGGCGGCGCGTCTGGGGCTTGAGGTCGTGGCCGAGGGCGTTGAGACGGAAACGCAGTTTGGCTATCTCCGCGATTATGGCTGCAACTATGCCCAAGGGTTTCTGTTTGCGCCGCCTCTGACCGTCGACCAGGCGCTCCGCCATCTCAAAGCCAAACCAACGCGCGACGCCGCGCAGGGCTAGCCGCGGCATGACGGGCTCGGGAGGCCGCTCCGCAGGGGCGGAAGGGCCCGCGCTCACTCGAGGGGCGCAGCCTCTGCTGAGGGACGTCAGAGACCGTTGAGCGGGACCTTGAGCATCGGGTTTCCGTCAGGGTCGGTCGGCACTTCACCCGCCCGCATGTTCACCTGCAGGGATGGGATAATGAGCTTTGGCATTGAGAGTTGGGCGTCGCGCTCCGTCCGGAGCTTGACGAAGGCCTCCTTGGTTTGACCGCCACCGACGTGAATATTGCCCGCCCTTTCGTCGGCCACCGTGGTCTCCCACGCGATGTCACGCCCTCCGGGACCGTAGTCGTGACACATAAAGAGCCGCATCTCATCCGGGAGGGCCAGCACCTTCTGGATCGAGTCGTAGAGCTGCCCCGCATCGCCGCCCGGAAAATCGGCCCGCGCAGACCCTCCATCGGGCATAAACAGCGTGTCGCCGACAAACGCAGCGTTGCCCATCACGTGGACCATACAGGCCGGCGTGTGCCCGGGTGTGGCAATGGTGAAGACGGGGAGTGTTCCGATCCGGTACGTGTCGCCGTCTTCGAAGAGGGCGTCAAATTGGCTGCCGTCGCGTTGGAAGGCCGTTCCTTCGTTGAAGATCTTGCCGAAGGTGTCCTGGACGAGCAAAATCTGCGCACCGATGCCGATTTTGCCGCCCAGCCGCTCTTGGATGTACGGCGCCGCCGAGAGGTGGTCGGCATGGACGTGCGTCTCGATGATCCAATCGAGCGTCAGGCCACGCTCCTCGATCCGGCGGATTATCGCATCTGCATGGTCGTAGGCCAACCGGCCGGCGGCGTAGTCGATGTCCATCACGCTGTCGACCACTGCACAATGGGTCGACGCGGGATCCTTGACCACATAGCTGATCGTGTGGCTGGCGTCGTCGAGGAAGGCCTCGACCTCCGGAACTGTGTCGAGGGCAAGGGGATACGTGGACATCGCGCGTCTCCGGTCTGATCGTCTGCCAACCCGGAGACTATACCCCGCCAGCCGGCGCGCCGCCAGGATGCGCGAGACTGCGCTCGGGCTTGTCTGGATCCCGACCGCAGCCTGCGCTGGAGACCGCTCTGCAAGCCGGCGATCTGCTCGAGGGCAGACCGGAGGCTGGCGGTGGCGCGCTTGGAGGCTCAGCGCAGATGCGCTTTGCGCCCCACTTTCAAGCGAGATCCGGATTTGCATTTTAAGGCGACACCCGGTTTTGCGGTTGGTGTCGCGCGACGCCGATCCGGTTGGAGGTGGGTGGTGACGGTCATCGACGGGCGCTGAGCGGGCCGGGTCCTGTGGGACACCATGTGTCGGGGCGCGGCGCGGCCTGCGGTGGTCGGGCTTGGGCGGTTTCGTTCTTTGGGGGGGCCTCGAGGGCTCTGGGGCGGTTTGAGCGGCGCTCGATGGCGAGGACGTTCGAGCGGTGGAGCGGCCGGTCGAGGGGTGCCGCGGCGAGGAGCTCGTCGCCGGCGAGGAGGTCGGTCCGGTC
>JBCCWM010000374.1:0-4815 GCA_039193505.1 Pseudomonadota bacterium
CACGCTTGCCCGTGCGTTCCAGGTGCCAAAGCCCACGATGACCAACACGCTGGCGGGTTTGGAGAAACGGGGGCTGATCGAGATGGCACCGAACCCCGAGGACGGGCGTTCGAAGCTGGTGTCTCTGACCGCAGCGGGGGCGGCGGTGCACGCGCAGGCGATCGCGGATCTCGGCCCGGACCTCAAGCGGCTCGACGATGCCATTGGCGCAGACCGAATCGCCGCCATTCTGCCCCACCTCGCGGACATCAGACGGCACCTCGACGCCGCTCGCGACGAGTAGTTCAAGCGCTCCGGTCAGGTCTGTCGTGAGCGCCCGCTGGCGGCATCCGGGCCTTGGGTTTTTGCTCGGGTAGGTACCGCTGCCACACCTCAGAATGAAGCTGAGCAGGTCACAGGTCGCGATTTGGTCAGCGCTCGACGCTGTGCTCCTTGCGCAGGCGACTGCATGTCGGACCGCCGTGGTGTCCGGCGGCCGCGGGGAACCATCCCAGGCGTCGATGATCCGTCGGCTCCCGAGGACGCGGGCCGGCTGCCCGCTCAATCCCCACTGCCTTTGTCGGCACAGGCGATGGCCCAACCCTTCGCGTAAGGCATCATGGCGCGCACGTCCCCAACTGGAGCGCCTGCGATCGGCGCATGGACATCGAACTGTCCGGTCTCCGCCGAGACCATTGCTCAAAGAAACACAACGGTCGCGAAACAGCGCTAGTCGCGGAGCTCGTTCGGTCGCACGCCCCAGATCATCGATTTTTCCATCCAGCCCCGCCGCCGGCCCGCGCGCACTTCGCACCAGGCCTCGACGCACGCGCCGAGCCGCGCCACAACGCCCGCCTCCGCCCGGGCCACGACGCCCGCATCAGGCTCCGGCCGGCGGTGCACCGGTGCGAGATCGACGACCACCGTCACATACCGCGCGCTCGACAAGAGGGAGTAGTGCACCCATCCCCCCGCGCCGTCGCTGTCGCGGACCCGCCGCCAGTGCCCGTACTCCGCCGTCACTTCGACCGGCAGATGCCGGCGCTGAAACACCCAGTCGATCCGGTGCGCCATCGAGGGCCCGCGGCGGACATTGGCTTCGGCCTTTACGGACACATAACGGGGCAGCGGCAGCATGGTCACCGGCCCGAAGGCCTGCTCAGTCGTCACTGCACTCGACGGCAGCACCGCCACCAGGAGCGCTGCGACCAGCCTCTGCACCAAACGCCTCAGTTGGGGGTGCATTTTTTGCACCTCTCGCCTATTCAGAACGACATAATATTACCCAAAGAGCAGCGCCCAGGAAGAGAGGCCAGGATGCCCGCCCGCAAAATCAAGGTGATTGTGACGCGAAAGCTACCAGAACCGGTTGAGACCCGGCTCTACGAGCTGTTCGACGCCCAAATCTCGCAAAGCGACCGGCCGATGCAGCGTGCCGATCTGGCCGAAGCAATGCGCAGCGCCGATGTCCTCGTCCCGACGCTCGGCGACCGGATCGACGGCGGCCTCCTCGGTCAGGCCGGCAATCAGCTGAAACTGATTGCGAACTACGGCGCGGGGTTCGATCACATCGACGTGGCCACAGCCCTCCAGCGCAACATCATCGTCTCGAACACACCCGGCGTTCTGGCCGAAGACACCGCGGACATGGCGATGACCCTGATTCTCGCTGTGCCCCGTCGCCTCCGCGAGGGGGAGGCGCTGATCCGCGACGGAGAGTGGGCCGGTTGGGCGCCGACCGCCCTCATGGGCCACCGGATCGGCGGAAAACGGCTCGGGATCCTCGGGATGGGGCGGATCGGCCAGGCGGTTGCGCGTCGGGCCGCGGCCTTTGGCCTCTCGGTCCACTACCACAATCGCCGGAGGCTGCATCCCGACACCGAGACAGCGCTCAACGCCACATACTGGGAGAGCCTCGACCAAATGCTTGCCCGCGTGGACATTTTGTCGGTCAGCGTGCCGCACACGCCATCCACATTTCACCTGTTGAACGCGCGGCGGTTAAAACTCATGAAACCCACCGCCTATATCGTGAACACGTCGCGCGGCGAGGTGATCGATGAGAACGCGCTGACCCGCCAATTGCAGGCGGGCGACCTCGCCGGGGCGGGCCTCGACGTCTTCGAACACGGAACGGAGATCAATCCGGCTCTGAAGGCGCTTCCGAATGTGCTATTGTTGCCCCACATGGGCTCGGCGACCGAGGAAGGGCGCCTCGACATGGGTGAGAAGGTGATCATCAACATCAAGACCTTCGCCGATGGCCACCGCCCGCCAGACCGGATCGTGCCGAGTATGTTGTGATGAGGAGGGCCAGATGTTCGACAAAAGTCCAGTGGGCACGATCGACCTGATCCGTGCCGAAAGCTGGGTGGAGTTTCAGCGCCTCTGGGCCAAGTACGAAGCAGAGCCGGCCCTCCTTCTGACGCTCCTCCTGATTGCAATCCTGGTCGGGGTTCGAACGATGACCGTGTCGCCTCTCGACCGCCGATCCCCTCAGCGCGGCACACATTATCTTGGCAACGTCCGCCTCGGCCAGAACGCCAAGGTCGACGGCCCGGGTCCATTGCGGACGCGATTGCAGCACGACCCGGAATACGACCACCCTGAGCCAACCCGGCGCCGCGGCAGAAGCATGTTCAGCAAGGACTGGGACAGCACGGACAGCAGCGACTGAGCGAACAGATGATCGAATGGATGTGGGACGTCGCGGCACAGGTGCAGGCGACGGTGGATGCGGGCCGCGCACATGCGCCAAGCCCGCTCGTGACGATACCAGTCGCCATGCTGGCCGCATTCGGTGTCCTTTGGTGGCTGCAGACGGGCAACCGCCGCGATGGCGCCCTGCCCGGACATCATTTCGAGGGGCGCCTGACGCCAAAGACGCTCACGCGCATGATGGTCAACAACCGCGTGCGCAGGCCAAAGTCCCGCGCCGAACATGAGGCGGCCCTCCGCGGCGTGAAGCGCCGTCCAAGCCGTGATCGCTGACCGCGCGCAAGGTTCGGGGGCGGCACCTCAGTGGGCCTTCATAGCCAACCGGTAGTTGAGCGCCTCCGCCATGTGCCCCCGTCCGATCTCCTCCGCTTCTGCGAGATCGGCAATCGTTCGGGCCACCCGCAACACCCGATGAAAGCCCCGCGCCGTCAGCTTGGCCTGGCGGGCGACGCGATCGACGAGGTCGCTCGCCTCATCGCTCATGACTGCCGCCGCCATCAAGCGCTCTCCCGTCAGGTCGGCATTGAGCCGCAGCGAGGGCTCGCCCGCAAACCGCGCCGCCTGACGCGCCCGCGCGGTTCGAACCCGACGCGCGACCTCAGCCGAGCCCTCTCCTCTCGGCGCTCTCCTCACATCGTCGATCGAGACCGGCGGCACCTCAACTCGCAGGTCCATCCGATCCATCAATGGCCCTGAGATCTTGCCGAGATACTCCGCACCGCAGAGCGGCGCCCGCGCGCAGGCCTCAGCCGAATTGCCGAGATGCCCGCAGCGGCAGGGATTGGCCGCCGCCACCAGCAGGAAGCGACTTGGATAGCGCACCTGGGCCTGTGCCCGCGCCACGATCACGTCCCCCGTCTCGAGCGGTTCGCGAAGCGACTCGAGAACCCCCCGTTCGAATTCCGGCATCTCATCGAGAAAGAGAACGCCATTATGTGCGAGTGAGATCGCCCCAGGCCCGGCACCGCGGCCCCCGCCGATGATCGCCGCCCGGGAAGCCGAATGGTGCGGCCGCTCGAAGGGGCGCGTCCGCAGGATCCCGCCATCCTCCAGCACCCCCTTGATCGATCGCACCATGCAGGTCTCGAGCGCCTCTTCCGCGCTGAGAGGCGGCAGGATGCTGGGCAGGCACCGCGCCAACATCGACTTTCCGTTTCCCGGCGGCCCCACAAAGAGAAGGTGATGCCGCCCCGCCGCCGCGATCTCGAGCGCCCGCTTGGCCTTCTCTTGCCCGCGCACTTCGGAGAGACACATGTCCGAGGCCTCGGGCGCCGTCTCTCCCGGCTCCGCCGGCGCGAGGACCGCCTGGCCCTTCAAGTGGTTCACCAGATCGAGGAGGCGAAGGGGTGCGATCACCTGAGCCGCGCCCACCCACGCCGCCTCCGCGCCCGAGGGTGCCGGGCAGACAAGACCGCAGGATGCCTCCGCCGCGGCCAAAGCTGCGGGCAGAGCGCCCGCGACTTTCACGAGCGTGCCATCCAGCGACAACTCCCCCATCGCGACGAGCCCCGCGCAATCCTCCAGCGGCAGAACATCCATCGCGGCGAGGAGCGCCATCGCAATCGGCAAATCGAAATGCGAGCCCTCCTTTGGCATGTCGGCAGGCGACAGGTTGACCGTGATCCGCTTTGCCGGCAGTGCGAGACCGAGCGCACCGATCGCCGCCCGCACCCGCTCCTTTGCCTCCGACACCGCCTTGTCGGGCAGCCCCACCAGTCCAAACGCGGGCAAGCCCGGCGAGACAGCGCACTGAACTTCGACGAGCCGCGCCTCAAGTCCCTCAAAAGCGACGGTGTAGATCCGCGCGATCATCACGCCCCCGGGTGCCTGTCCAGGGGATGTGGGGGACAGGACTGTTAAGGGAGGGTTAAAGCACCCAACTTTCAACCTTCGACCTATCGGGTCAAGCTTCACTCTGGCGTGCTAAGGTCAAAGAGTTCCGTGATAGCTAGACCCTGCGGACGCTCAGGCTTCCCGTTTTGGTTAGGGTCTGCGTCAAGGTTGCAAACAGAGGAGAGCGGCCTTGACCCGTCGCGGTCTGACCGATGCCCAGTGGGCTGTTGTTGAGGCTTTCTGTCTCGGCAAATCCACCGATCCCGGACGGACGGGGGCTTGCCC
>JBCCWM010000375.1:0-4799 GCA_039193505.1 Pseudomonadota bacterium
ATCTGCGCCCAGTGCTACGGCCGCGACCTCGCGCGCGGGACCAAGGTCAACCCCGGCGAGGCGGTCGGCATTATCGCCGCCCAGTCGATCGGGGAGCCCGGCACCCAGCTTACGATGCGGACCTTCCACATCGGCGGCATCGCGCAGGGCGGCTCGCAGTCCTTCCAGGAGGCGAACGCCCCCGGCAAGATCGTGTTCCGGAACGAGAGCATGCTGGCCAACCGCGACGGCGAGCAGGTCGTCATGAACCGCGGCATGGAGCTTGCGATCGTCGACGAGAACGACGTCGAGCGCTCGTCCTACAAGATGGGCTACGGCACCAAGGTGCACGTCAAGCTCGGCCAGGAGGTCGGGCGCGGCGACAAGCTCTTCGAGTGGGATCCCTACACGCAGCCGATCATCGCCAATAAATCGGGCGTCGCGAAGTTCGTCGACCTAACCGCGGGCATCTCGATCCGCGAGGAGACCGACGATGCGACCGGCATCAGCCAGAAGATCGTGTCCGACTGGCGCGCCGCGCCCAAGGGCAACGAGCTGAAGCCCGAGATCATCGTGATGGACCCCGCCACGGGCGAGCCGATGCGTCTGGCCAACGGCAACCCCGAGGTCCACGCGATGTCGGTCGACGCGATCCTCTCGGTCGAAGACGGCCAGGAGATCCAGGCGGGCGACGTCATCGCGAGGATCCCGCGCGAGGGAGCGAAGACCAAGGACATCACCGGCGGTCTGCCGCGGGTGGCCGAGCTCTTCGAGGCGCGGCGTCCCAAGGACCACGCCATCATCGCCGAGATCTCGGGTCAGGTGCACTTCGGCAAGGACTACAAGAACAAGCGCCGGATCAGCATCGTGCCCAACGAAGAGGGTGCTGAGCCGATCGAGTACATGGTGCCGAAGGGCAAGCACATCCCGGTTCAGGAAGGCGACTGGATCGAAAAGGGCGAGTACATCATGGACGGGAACCCAGCCCCCCATGACATCCTTCAGATCATGGGGATCGAAGCGCTTGCCGATTACTTGATCGACGAGGTGCAGAACGTCTACCGGCTCCAGGGCGTGAAGATCAACGACAAGCACATCGAGGTGATCATTCGCCAGATGCTGCAGAAGTACGAGATCACGGACTCGGGCGGCACGATCCTGCTGAAGGGCGAGCAGGTCGACAAGGTGGAGTTCGACGAGGCCAACGAGAAGGCGATCGCCGAGGGCCGCGAGCCCGCGCAAGGCGCGCCGGTCCTCCTCGGCATCACCAAGGCGAGCCTCCAGACCCGGTCGTTCATCTCGGCGGCCTCGTTCCAGGAGACCACGCGGGTGCTGACCGAGGCGGCGACGCAGGGCAAGCGCGACCGCCTGATCGGGCTCAAGGAAAACGTGATCGTCGGCCGACTGATCCCGGCCGGCACCGGCCGCGCGACGCAGGAGATCAAGCGCATCGCCACGCGCCGCGACGCCGACATCATCGCGCAGCGCCAGGACGAGGCCACCGCGGCCCTCGAAGCGCCCATGGAAATGGGTGCGCCCGACGCGGCCGAATGACCCTTGCCGCCGGCCCAAGGGCCGGCGGTTTTCATCGGAGGGCGACGTGGACGCCGAGTTCTGGCACACACGCTGGCGCGAGGGCCGGACTGCGTTTCACGAGCCTGAGGGCAATGCGCTCCTGGCCAAGCACATCGACGTTCTGTCCCTGGAGCCGGGCGCGCGCGTGCTCCTACCGCTCTGCGGCAAGACCCGCGACATTGCGTGGCTTCTGGCCCGAGGCCAGTCCGTCGTCGGGGTGGAGCTCTCCCGCCTCGCCGTCGACCAGCTCTTCGCGGAGCTTGGCGTGGCGCCCGAGATCTCGTCGGCCGGCCCGCTTCTCCACTATGCTGCGCGCGGGCTCGACATCTTTGTGGGCGACGTCTTCGCCCTCGGACCCAAGGCGCTCGGCCCGGTTGCGGCGGTCTACGACCGTGCGGCGCTCGTGGCGCTGCCGGAGCCGCTCCGCGCTCGCTATGCGGCGCACCTCGTCGACATCACCGGCCCTGCACCGCAGCTTGTTGTGGCCTTCGAGTACGATCCAGCGCGGCTCCAAGGTCCGCCGTTCTCGGTTGCGGGTGCGGAGATTGAGCGGCTCTATGGCGCGAGCTACCGCGTCGATCCGCTCGACAGCCGGCGTGTCGGCCTGCGCGGTGTGGCGGAGGTCGACGAGACGGCTTGGCATCTCCGTCTAGACTGAGGCGCGCGGTTTGGCTGTCATGTCGGCGACCCAAGCGGCGTAGCGCGGCGAGACGTCGTCAAGGGCGACGGCCGTGATGCTCGGTGTGTCGTAGGGATGGAGCCGCGAAACCTCCCTCGCGATGGCGTCGAAATGCGCGCGCTGCGATCGCAGGATCAGCGGCACTTCGCGGGCCGTCACCAGATCACCTTTCCAGACATAACTGCTGACGATGTCAGGATGCCGATTGGCGGCGGCGGCCAGCCGCGCTTCGATCAGCGCGGCGGCGATCCGATTTGCAGTCTCGACGTCCGGACAATGGATCCGAATGTCGATGACGCTCACGCCGTAGCGGGTTTGGGCTTGTAGTTCGTCTTCTCGGCGATCCGGGCCGATTTGCCGCGACGCGACCGGAGGTAATAAAGCTTGGCGCGGCGGACCTTGCCGCGGCGCACGACCGTGATGCTGTCGATGTTGGGGGAGTGGAGGGGGAAGACACGCTCAACGCCCTCGCCGAAGGAGATCTTGCGCACGGTGAAGGAGGCGCCGATGCCCATGCCGCCCTTGCGGCCGATCACCACGCCTTCATAGGCCTGAACGCGGGTCCGCGTGCCCTCGGTCACCTTGTAGCCGACACGGACCGTGTCGCCCGGCGCGAAATCGGGGATCTTCTTGTCGAGGGCGGCGATTTGCTCAGCCTCGAGCGTCTCGATCAGGTTCATCTCTCAATCCTCTGTCTCGCCTTTGTCGGCGATGGTGTGCGCGTCCGAGAGCTCTCGGCCATCCGCCGGGTCCTTGTAGGCCCGCCAGAGATCGGGACGTCGTTCCTTCGTCACGGCCTCCGCCTGGGCGTGCCGCCACGCGGCGATTTGGCCGTGGTGCCCGGAGAGGAGGATCTCCGGAATGCGGCGGCCATCCCAGTCAGTGGGCCTTGTGTAGTGCGGGTGTTCGAGAAGGCCGGACGAAAAGCTCTCGTCCACGAACGAACTCGGGTTCCCGAGGACTTGGGGTATAAGGCGGACGGTGGCATCGATCAAGGCCTGGGCGGCGATCTCGCCGCCTGTGAGGACAAAATCCCCGATCGAAACCTCCTCCGCGGCGTGCGCGTCGATCACGCGTTGATCGATCCCCTCGAAGCGCCCGGCGACAAGGGTCACGCCGTCGCCTGCAGCGAGGCGACGTGCGCGGGCTTGCGTGAAGGGGCGCCCGCGGGGCGTGAGGATGATGAGAGGCCAGTCGGCATCCTCCGGGGGCGCGTGAGCGCGCAGGGCGGCGTCAAGGATGTCGGCCCGCAGGACCATGCCCGGGCCGCCACCCGCGGGCGTGTCATCGACGCTCCGGTGGCGGCCGACGCCGAAGCTGCGGATGTTCTCCACCTCGAGCCGCCAGCGCCCCTCCTCCCGGGCCCGCCCGAGGAGCGAGTGGCCGAGCGTGCCCGGGAACATCTCCGGGTAGAGCGTCAGCACGCGGGCAGTCCAGATGCCGGGCGGCGCGGGCGGTTCTTCGAGAAGGGAGCGCGGCCTCGCGGAGGCGCGGATGGAGCGCTGGCCGTGAGATCTAGTCGGGCTTTGGGCCATCTGTGGTCCCGATCGTGTGGAGGGTGAGGGTCGGATCCTCGACCGCCTCGACAGTGCCGCGCGAGATCTCGTAGTTGGTCAGCCATCGCGGGGGCGGGCCGGCCTTCCAGCCTGTGATCACGACTTGGCGGAGGACATCTTTGCGGGGCGAGGGATCTCGCGCCGCCCGGACTGTGGGATCGGCGGATCGGGCGCCGTGGACGCGGATCGACCGCCCGCCCGGAGTGATCAAGGCTTCTAGCTGGGCACCGAGCCAGAGGGCGTCATCATGGTACCAGGACAGGAGGAGGTCCGGCGCTGGCAGCGCGCT
Organism: Pseudomonadota bacterium; assembly: GCA_039193505.1. Classification (GTDB taxonomy): domain Bacteria; phylum Pseudomonadota; class Alphaproteobacteria; order Rhodobacterales; family Rhodobacteraceae; genus Algicella. The sequence continues at coordinate 4,079 of JBCCWM010000375.1, forward strand.
GAGGCGCGCCTCCGTCGCGGCTCGGTCGGCCCAATCGAGTGAAACCGGTGTGGCGCCGACCTCCCCTGCAAGCGCCTCCGGGCGTCGTGCGGCGAGCGTGACCTGACTGGCCCTGCCCGCGATATGGCGTGTCGCATCGGCGAGCATGCCGGTGCCGCCGAAGATCAGAGCGTGCCCGATCCCGCCCTCTTCTGTCGCCTCGTCCCCGTCGACCGGCGGGTCGGCGACGAGACGTCCGGCTGCGAGGTCAACCGTCGGCACCACCGCTTGGGTGAACGGAAGCAGGAGCGACCCGCGCCCGGGCGCATAGACCTCAAGGACATCGCCCGCCCCATAGTCCTGGACCGTTCGGACACGGCCCAGGGCTGCGCCGCCCGTGTCGACGACGTCGAGGCCGATCAGATCGGTGTGGTAGAACTCATTGTGCTCGAGCATTGGCAGCCGGTCGCGGGGGGCATAGAGGCGGCTGCCTTTGAGGGCGTCGCCCTCCTCCTTGGTGCGGATGCCGGCGAGCCGCGCGGCGAAGCCCGCTTTGACAGGTCGGGTAATTGTGACGGCGAAGGACCGGCTGCCATCCTCAGTCTCGAGCGGGCCGTAGGCCGCGATGGCCTCGGGCTCCGCGCAAAAGGACTTGAGACGCACCTCACCCCGGACGCCAAAGGCCCCGGCGATGGCGCCGACGCACACTCTGTCGCGGCGCGTCATGCCCTCACCCCCCTCC
>JBCCWM010000376.1:0-4786 GCA_039193505.1 Pseudomonadota bacterium
AGATTCTTTCCAAATCGCTTGACCTTGGGGGTGCAAATTTCATTGTGTAACCGCGCTTGGGAACCATCCCATTGAGCCAGAAAACAGAACCAACTCCGGCCCGTGCTGGAGGGATAACATCAGGAAGAGGACACGATGAAACAGATTTCATTCATCGGCACGCTCACCGCAGCCGGCATAGCGGCTGTCAGTGCTGGCGCCGCGACCATTGACGACATCAAATCGAATGGCGTGATGCGCTGCGGCGTGTCAACCGGCCTCGTCGGCTTTGCCGCTCCCGACGAGAACGGCGTCTGGGAAGGCTTCGACGTGGCGCTCTGCCGCGCGGTTGCCGCTGCCGTCCTCGGCGACGGCGACGCGGTCGAGTTCATCCCGACCACCGGCAAGACCCGCTTCACAGCGCTCGCCTCGGGCGAAGTGGACATGCTCGCGCGGAACACGACCTGGACCTTCAGCCGCGACGTGGACCTCAAGTTCACCTTTGTCGGCGTCAACTACTATGACGGCCAAGGCTTCATGATCCGCAAGGATTACGGCATCGGTTCGGCCGCCGAGCTCGACGGTGCGACGGTCTGCATTCAGACCGGCACCACGACCGAGCTGAACCTCGCGGACTACTTCCGTGCCAACGGCATCTCCTACGAGCCGGTGCCGATCGAGACGAACGCCGAGGCGCAGCAGCAGTACCTCGCCGGTGCGTGCGACGTCTACACGACCGACGCCTCGGGTCTTGCCGCGACCCGCGCGACCTTCGAGGACGCGGACGCGCACATGATCCTGCCCGAAATCATCTCGAAAGAGCCGCTCGGCCCGCTCGTGCGCCACGGCGATGATGAGTGGGCGGACGCGGTCCGTTGGACGCTCAACGCACTGATCTCTGCGGAAGAGCTCGGCGTGACCTCCGAGAACCTGGCCGAGATGGCCGGCGGCACGAACAACCCCGAGATCAACCGCCTCCTCGGCACCGAGGGCAACTTCGGTGAGCTCCTCGGCCTCGAGGCCGATTGGGCGCAGAAGGCCATCGCGGTCTCCGGCAACTACGGCGAGATCTTCGAGGCCAACATTGGCGAGACGACCGCCATCGGCCTCGCGCGAGGCTTGAACGGTCAGTGGACCGGCGGCGGCCTCCTCTACTCGCCACCGTTCCGCTGATGTGAGCTTGAGGGGCGCCCGAACCGGCGCCCCTCATCGCATGGGCTGTCAACCAGACCGCCGCGCACAACGCACATCCGGACAAAACCGGGGTTCATTTCAGGTTAGCGCGGGGCAACGACAGGGGGTGCGGCCATGACCGCAATTGCCGAAGAGACGAACGGCAGCTTTCGTCTCAGCCAACTGGTCTACGACACGCGATACCGGTCGCTGACCATTCAAGCCGTCGCCCTGATGGCCTTTATGCTCTTTATCGGCTGGTTGATCTCGAACGCCGTGACCAACCTCGAGGCGCTGGGCAAGGATTTCGATTTCTCCTTCCTTGGCCAACCCGCCGGATACGATATCAACCAACGTCTCATCGAATATGACAGCCAGTCGACCCATGGCCGTGCCGCCATGGTCGGTATTCTCAACACGCTCCTTGTGGCCGTTCTCGGCTGCATCACCTGCACGATCATCGGCGTGGTGGCTGGCGTGTTGCGCCTCTCAAACAACTGGCTCGTCGCGCGGATCATGTCGATCTATGTCGAGGCGTTCCGGAACGTTCCGGTCCTGATCTGGATCCTGATCGTGATGGCGGTCTTCATCGACACTATGCCCCCGCCCCGCGCGTTCCGCGGTGACGAGCCCGACGCCACGATGCTCTTTGGGGCAATCGCTGTGACCAACCGCGGGGTGTACGTGCCCTCCCTCGTCTGGGGGCCCGGCTCGGGCGTCGTTCTGGTGGCGCTCGCGGCCTCCATCGTCGGCATGTTCGTCTTCGCGCGCTACGCAAAGAAGAAGCAGGAGGCGACCGGTGAGACGATGCCGGTCTTCTGGATCAATCTCGCGATCCTCTTCGTTCCGGCCTTCCTCGTTTTCTTCATAGCCGGTCGGCCGATTGGCATGGAATACCCAGCTCTGCAAGGCTTCAACTTCCAAGGCGGCGTCCATCTCAGGAACTCTCTGATCGCGCTTTGGATCGCGCTCTCGCTCTACACCGGCGCGTTTGTGGCGGAGAATGTGCGGGCGGGGATCCTCTCGGTCTCCAAAGGTCAGTCCGAGGCCTCGGCGGCCCTCGGGTTGCAACCCAGCACCACAATGCGCCTCGTCATCCTGCCGCAGGCGCTCCGGGTCATCGTGCCGCCCATGATCTCGAACTATCTCAACCTCACCAAGAACTCCTCGCTCGCCATTGCCGTGGGCTACATGGACGCGACGGGCACGCTGGCGGGCATCACGCTCAACCAGACTGGGCGAGAGATGGAATCGATCCTTCTCCTCATGGCTTTCTACCTGACCGCGTCGCTGACAATCTCGGCGTTCGGCAACTGGTACAACGCCTCCGTCAAACTGAAGGAGCGCTGAGATGGCCGAGCAAGACGCCTTTGTCCGCCATGAAATGCTGGCCCCAGAAGCGCCGCCCGCGCGCGAGACGGGGGCCACCAAGTGGCTGCGCGAGAACCTCTTCAACGGCTGGGTCAACTCCGCCCTGACGGTGATTGCGGGCTATATCGTGGTGAGCTTCATCCTCGAGATCGTGCCCTGGTTCAGCAACAGCGCGTGGAACGCCAACTCTCTCGCGGAGTGTCGCGAGATCGCTGAGGGCGCTTGTTTCGCCGTGATCCGCGAGCGCTGGCAGCAGTTTCTCTTCGGGTTCTACCCATCCGACCAGTACTGGCGCCCGGTGCTCGCGTTCCTTTTGCTGATCCCGGCACTCGCCCCGGTCCTCTTCGAGAAAGTGCCGCGCCAGACGTTCTACTTCACAGCGGCTTTCCCGTTCATCGCCTACTGGCTGATCTGGGGTCTCTCGATCTGGTACCCGGTGACCGCGGCCCTTGGCTTTGTGATCGGCGCCTATGCTGCGAACTATGCGTCAAAGCAGGTGAGCGGGGTGCTGAGCGCCGGCATCGGCGTTCTGGTGGCGATCATCTGGTGGGCGGTTCTCGCGGCACCTGTGGGCACGCTCCTCAACATGATCCTGCCGATCGGCCTGTCCTCCGTCGAAAGCCGCGAGATCGGTGGCTTCACGCTGACACTGATCCTCGGCGTCACCTGCATCTCACTGAGCCTGCCCATCGGCATTCTTCTGGCGCTGGGCCGGATGTCGGATCTCTTCATCATCAAGGTGATCTGCACGGGCTTCATCGAACTGATCCGCGGCGTGCCCCTGATCACGCTGCTCTTCGTGGCATCCGTTCTGCTCGCCTATTTCCTGCCGCCGGGGAACACCTTCGATCTGATCATGCGGGTCGTGATCATGGTGACGGCCTTTGCGTCTGCCTACATCGCCGAGGTCATCCGAGGCGGCCTCGCGGCGTTGCCAAAAGGGCAATACGAAGCGGCGGACGCGCTCGGCCTCGACTATCCGCAGGCGATGCGGCTGATCATTCTGCCGCAGGCGCTGAAGATCTCGATCCCCGGCATCGTCAACGTCTTTATCGGGCTCTTCAAGGACACGACGCTTGTCTCTGTGATCTCGATGTTCGATCCGCTCGGCATCGTGACGCCGATCCGGGCAGACGCCGATTGGAACGGCATCATCTGGGAGCTTTATGGCTTCGTTGCGCTCGTTTTCTTCGTCTTCTGCTACGGCATGTCGCAATATTCTCAGTATCTTGAGCGCAAGCTCCAGACTGGGCACCGATAAGGGAGGCTCCAATGACCGACGCCGCCATCGACACCGCACCGACGCCCCAGGCCATGGAGGTCTCGGACACGGTCGCGATCCAGATCCAGTCCATGAACAAGTGGTACGGTGAGTTCCACGTGCTCCGGGACATCAATCTGACCGTCTACCAGGGGGAGCGGATCGTGATCTGCGGTCCCTCGGGCTCCGGCAAGTCCACGCTGATCCGGTGCATCAACCGGCTGGAGGAGCATCAGAAAGGCAAGATCGTCGTCGACGGGACCGAGCTCTCGAACGATCTGAAGAACATCGACAAGATCCGCTCCGAGGTTGGGATGGTGTTCCAGCACTTCAACCTCTTTCCGCATCTCACGATCCTCCAGAACTGCACCCTCGCGCCCATCTGGGTGCGCAAGATGCCGAAGAAGGAGGCCGAGGATGTGGCGATGCACTTCCTCGAGAAGGTCAAGATCCCAGAGCAGGCGCTCAAGTATCCCGGCCAGCTCTCTGGCGGTCAGCAGCAGCGTGTGGCGATCGCCCGCTCGCTCTGCATGAAGCCGCGGATCATGCTCTTCGACGAGCCGACCTCGGCGCTTGATCCGGAGATGATCAAGGAGGTGCTCGACACCATGATCGCGCTGGCCGAGGAGGGGATGACGATGCTCTGCGTCACCCACGAGATGGGCTTTGCGCAGGCCGTCGCGAACCGCGTGATCTTCATGGACCAGGGCCAGATCGTCGAGCAGAACGAGCCCCACGCGTTCTTCAACAACCCGCAGTCGGATCGGACGAAGCTCTTCCTCAGCCAGATCCTCGGCCACTGAAGCTGTGCCCCCGCGGGACTAGCGGATTGACCGATACGGACGTGTCCGGTTTGGGAGGCCTTGGTGTGTCGATCTGTGCGGGTCTGCGCCAGGCGCGGCGGAGTGTCCGACACAGTCTCTCCCGCCAATCGCCGGCGGCTCGGGGCGATCGTCACCGGTGGCCGGCGGCTCGGGGCCATCCTCGCCGGTCGCAAGAGCG
>JBCCWM010000377.1:0-4772 GCA_039193505.1 Pseudomonadota bacterium
CACCTCGTAGTCGAGGCCGAGCCCGCCGCGGTGCCGCCCCGCTCCCCCCGACCCCTCGCGGAGCGCGTAGCGGTGGTAGAGCACCGGAAAGTTCTGCTCCATGATCTCCACGGGCGGCGCCTTCGAGATCCCGATGGTCGAGCATCCATTGGCGAGCCCGTCATGCGTGGCCGCGCCCCCGTAGCCTCCGCCTGAGAGCTGATACATCACAAAGTCCCGCCCGCTCGCCGGATCGTGGCCGCCGAGCGCGAAGTTGCCGCTGGTGCCCGCGGGTGCTGCCGTCACTCGGTCGGGCAGGGGGGCGACAAGGGCCGCGAAAACGGCCTCCGCAATCCGCTGGCTGACCTCGGCCGCGCAGCCCGAAACGGGACGCGGATAGCGGGCGTCGAGGAACGTGCCCTCGGGGCGGATCACCTCGAGCGGAACGAAGGCGCCGGCGCTGATCGGCACTTCGGGGAAGATGTGGCGCATCGCGAGGTAGACGGAGGAGAGCGTCGTCGCAAGGACCGAGTTCATCGGCCCCTGGCAGGGCGGGCTCGAGCCGGCGAAGTCGAAGACCAGACGCCCGGGCGTCTTGGTCACCGAGAGGCGGATCGCGAGCGGCTCGTTCACCACGCCGTCGCTGTCGATCCAAGCGGTGGAGCGGTACGTGCCGTCGGGGATCTCGTCGATGAGGTGGCGCATCTGCGCCTCTGCACGGCGCGCGAGCTCTCTGATTGCGGCCCGCACGGTGTCGTCGCCGTAGCGGTCGAGGAGGACATTGAGCCGCGCCTCGCCCACCATCAGCGCCGCCGCCTGAGCCTTCACATCGCCGATCCGCTGATCGGCGACCCGGATGTTCGAGCAGATGATCGCGTAGATCTCCTGATCCATCTCGCCCCCTTTGAAGAGGCGGACGGGCGGCAGGCGAAGCCCCTCTTGCTCCACCGACGTCGCTGAGGCCGAGAAGCCGCCCGGCACGGCCCCCCCGGTGTCCGGCCAGTGACCGGTGTTCGAGAGCCAGCAGAAGATCTCACCCTTCCGGTAGAAGGGCCTGGCGAAACGGACATCCATCAAATGTGTGCCGCCGAGATAGGGGTCGTTCACGATGTAGATGTCGCCCGGTGCCGGGGGGGCCACGCTCCCGTCTGCGATCATCTCGATCAGCGTGCGGGTGGAGTACTGCATCGTGCCCACAAAGACCGGCAGTCCGCCCATCCCCTGGGCGATCAGCGCGCCGTCGTCTGCCGCATAGATCCCATCCGACCGGTCGTTGGCCTCCGCGATCACAGGCGAGAACGCGGCGCGGGAAAAGCTGAGGTCCATCTCGTCGCAGACCTGGTGGAGGCCGGCCTGAATGACCGAGAGCGTGATCGGATCGAGCATCATGTTGTGCCTCCTGGAGCTGTCCCCGCACCGCGGAGGCGCCTGCGGCTCAGTGCGGCATGGTCCGCGAAGACGGCGGTTGGGCCGATCATGCGACCTCGATGATCAGATTGCCATCGGGCCCACCGGTCAGGTGGTCGCCGGGCGGCAGGAGGATCGTCGTGTCAAACTGCTCGATCACCGCCGGCCCCTCCAGCGCGACATCGAGCGGGAGGTGATCCCGCCAGTAGATCGGCGTGTCATGGCAGAGGCCGTCGAAACGAACAGGGCGGCGCCCGCGGGGTTCGGCAGCGGTCGAGCGGCCCACGGGATCGATCAGGTTGGAGAGATCGAGGGGCGGGCGCGTTCCGATCACCGAGCAGCTCACATTGACGACCCGAGCGCGGATCTCGGCCAGTTCGACTTGGAACCGGGCCCAGTAGACCTCCTCGAACCGGGCGCGGAGGGTCTCGCGGCTCGGGCGTCCGTCGGCGAGGGGAACGCGGACCACATGGCTCTGGCCCTGGAACTGCATGTCGACGCTGAACTCGTGGGTGATCGCAGAGAGAGCAACGGTCTCTGCGGCGAGGGCCGCTTCGCCTGCCGCGACGTGCTCTGCAAAGAGGCCGTGGAGCGTCTCGAGCATCAGCGTGTCGAGCGGCGCGTTGATCGTGCGCACGTAGTCGTGGCGGAGGTCCGCGACGCAGCATCCGAGCGCGTTCGTGAGCCCGGGCCGCGCCGGGACCAGGACCCGCGGCACGCCGATCTCGCGCGAGAGCGCTGCGGCGTGGAGCGGCCCCGCACCGCCGAAGGCAAAGAGCGCAAAGTCCCGAGGGTCCGCGCCGAGCGAGAGCGAGACCATCCGCATCGCCCCCGCCATCTTGGCATTGGCAACTCGGATCACGGCCTCTGCCGCCCCCTCCGCATCGAGACCGAGGGGACGCCCAAGCTCTTCGGCAAAGACCTCCCGGACAGTGTCGAGGGAGACGCCGCCCGCCACGGCGAGCCTGCCCGGATCGAGCCGCCCGAGAAGGAGGTTTGCATCAGAAATCGTCGGCCGGGTGCCGCCGCGACCGTAGCAGATCGGCCCAGGTGCGGCGCCCGCGCTCTCCGGCCCAACCTCCAACAGACCGGCAGCCGTCACCCGCGCGATGGAGCCACCGCCGGCACCCACGGTGCGGACATCGACCATCGGGACGTGGATCGGCATCGCGTACTCCAGCTCGATCTCGTTGGAGACCGGGGGGCTGCCGCCGGTGATCAGCGCAACATCCGTCGAGGTCCCGCCCATGTCGTATGTGAGGAGGTTCGGCTCCCCCGCGCGCCGCCCGGTATAGGCCGCGGCCATCACGCCGGAGGCGGGCCCGGACATCACCGTCTTCGCGGCCTCCCGCGCGACATAACGGGAAGACACCATGCCCCCGTTTCCGTTCATCACCAGAACGTCGCCGGGATAGCCCCCCGCCGCCAGCTCCTCCCGCAGGCGGCTGAGATACCGCTCGAGGAGCGGTTGGACCGACGCGTTCACTGCCGCTGTCACCCCGCGCTCGAACTCCCGCGTCTCGGAAAGGAGGCCGTGGCCCGTCGTGATGTACCCGTTCGGCCAGAGCTCGGCCGCGATCGCCGCCGCCCGCCGTTCATGCGTCGGGTTGGCGTAGGCATGAAGGAAGTGGATCACCAACGCCTCGCACCCTCGCTCAAGGAGCGTGGTTATGGCCGCGCGGAGCGCGTCCTCGTCGAGGCGTGTCACGACCTCTCCCGCGGCATCCATCCGCTCGGGCACGTCGAGGCGGAGGTCGCGTGGGATGATCGGGCGGAATGTCCCCGTCATCCCGTAAGGCTGCGGGCGCGTGCGCCGGCCGAGCTCCAGCACATCCCGAAACCCCCTCGTGGTGATGAGCCCCGTCCGCGCCAGCTTGCGTTCGAGCACCGCATTGGTCGTGGTCGTGGTCCCGTGGACGATCAAATCGATGTCGCTGAGCGGGAGTTCGGCGTCTCGGACCGCCTGCAGAACCCCAAACGCCTGGTTCTCGGGCGTCGTCGGCGTCTTTGCGACGCGCAATCCGCCGGCCTCGTCGAGGAGGATCAGATCGGTGAACGTTCCGCCGACATCGACGCCAATGATCTTGCCGCCCGCCACGCGGACCTCCGAGCTTGTGTGTGTACAAGCAAAGCGGGGCGGGTGCGCCTAGTCAACAACGATGGTGGCGGAGGCCGTCACCGGCTCGTCATCCACCACATAGGCGCGGTGATCGTTGGTGTTGAGCGTCACGCGAACCTCGTGCGTGCCGGGGGGCAGGGGGCCGATCCGGGCTTCGGGTTGATAGAGCCGGCTTAGCTTCATGCCGCCCACATAGACATGCCCGTGACCGAGACCCGGGACATGGTAGAGGCCCACGAGATCGCGGGAGAAGGTGAAGTCTTGTGCCTCGACCCGCACCATCCACCCCTCGGCATCCTCAGAGACGGAGAGAGAGATCGCCGGCGCCGGCTCCCCATCGCCCACCACGCAGATGTCGCCGAGGCCGAAGAGGCCGACCTCCGCCGCCCGCCCGGCCGCCGCCGGATCGGAGAGCCGAACACGGAGCGATACATCCCCGGCCTCCGCAAAGGTCAGAGTGACCGGAACGAGGCTGCCATCCCGAAGCGGCGCCTCCGGCGACAGCCGGAGATGCGCTGCATCGAGCGCGAGGGCCGAGAGCCCCACCGGCACCGGTGGCCCCGCCGGGTCTTCGGGCGAGTAGAGCGTGACTGTGTGCCCGGCCGCCCGCGCACCGATCAAGCGATCCGGAGCGCCGGTGTTCTCGATTGTCAGCGTTGCCGTGGCAGTGCCATCCTCCATCGGCTGCGCAACGGCATCCGAGATCAGCAGATGGCGCGCGCCGCCATTGCCAAAGCCAGCCCACATCGCCACGCCGATGCTGCCGATCGCTGCAAGGAGAACGGCGACTTTCATTCGCACCCCCGCTTGGTAAGAAGCCCCAATGAACGTGGTGAAGAAGGCTCTCCTGGTCAACCTTGTGGTCCTTTGGACCGGCCCATCGGCGGCACATGTGGCCGAACAGGGCTTCGTTCTGCTGCTTCCGACAACAGCCTACACGCTGGCCGGCGTGGCAGCCGTTGCGCTGACGGTCCTCGCCCTCTTCGTCCTACCGGCCTCCGCCATCCGCGCGCTCTTCACGGTGCGGCGCATCCCCACCGGGACCTTTGCGCAGGCCAGAACGCTCACCAGCCTCGTCTCCTTCGCGCTCCTTGGCTTTGCCGTGTGGGTGGGCCTGACCGGCCCACGGGATCCGTTGTCGAATGTGATGCCGCTCTGGGTCTGGACGCTCGGCTGGGTGGCACTGGTGAGCCTTGCAGGCCTTCTCGGCAACGTCTGGAGCTGGGTGAACCCCTGGACCGGGCTGTATCATGTGCTTGATCTCGGC
>JBCCWM010000378.1:0-4771 GCA_039193505.1 Pseudomonadota bacterium
GACATCGATCATCTCGTCTTCTCGCTCAGCGAACTCTGGAAACAGTGTGCCCTTGCGCGCGCGGTCGCTTGACATGTGCCTGCAACAAAGCGTCGCGTAACCGGCTATTGACTAAAAGATCACAGAAAATGCATTCGATATTGCCCGCCAATCCGCTAGCTACACGCGCGAACTACAACTCCAAGGGAGATGCATCATGAAACTGACCCGTCGCGAGAATCTCGCACTCATGGGCGCCGCCGCTGTGACCGCTGCCGCTGGCACTGCGCGCGCCGAAGCAAAGACCATCGAAGTGCAGATGCTGAACGTGCACCCCGAAGAGAAGCGTGAGCGGCAGGTGTTCTACCCCGCCGTCGTCCGGGCAAACGTCGGTGACACGGTCAAGTTCGTCTCGGTGGACAAGGGTCACAACGCCACGACCCATGATGACATGGTTCCGGCTGGCGGCGAGACCTGGAAGTCAAAGATCAACGATGACTTCGAGATCACGCTGACAGCAGACGGCACCTATGGGTACTTCTGCACGCCGCACCAGACTGTTGGCATGGTCGGGCTGATCCTGGTCGGCGATGCGATGGTCAACTTCGAGGAGGCGCGCGGCGTCCGCCAGCGCGGCAAGGCGAAAGCGCGCTACGAAGCCTACTTCGCCGAAGCAGAAGAGATGCTCGCCGGCGAAGCGTAACCCCACGCGACACGCTCCGGGCGCCCCGGCGCCCGGGGGCCCACCCCAACCTCCCGCGCGGACGGCGGGGTCTCCGAGCGAGGAGGCTCGATGACTGAGGCCGTCACGCATCCGCCGCCCGCGACCAGCTGGGCCGCCCACATCCGTGCCACCGTTGCGCTTGGCCTGCCGCTGATCGGCGTCCAACTGGCCCAGATGGCCATCCAGGTCACGGACACGCTGATGATCGGCCGGCTTGGGGCCGAGGATCTGGCGGCGGCCGTGCTCGCCACTCAGCTTTTTTTCGTCGCCTTCATCTTCACCTCGGGCTTTGCCCACGCATTGGTGCCGATTGCAGCCGCGGCGGCCTCCGCCGAGGACCCGCGGGGCGTGCGCCGCGCCGCGCGGATGGGAGCATGGGCCGTCACACTCGTTGCTCTCAGCCTCGCTCCGGTCCTCTGGTCGGCAGAGGCGGTCCTGCTCGCCATCGACCAGCAGCCCAATCTTGCCGTCATGGCTCAGGACTACCTGCGGATCGCGATGTGGGGCCTCTTCGCCTTTGGTCTGGTGCTGGTGTTTCGCGGCTTTCTGTCCGCGCTCGAGGATGCCGGCGTCGTGTTTTGGGCGACGCTCGCCGCAGTCCCGCTCAACGCGCTTCTCAACTGGCTTCTGATCTACGGGTCGCTCGGCGCGCCGGAGATGGGCATTCGCGGCGCCGCCGTCGCCTCGGTGTCAAGCCAGGCGCTGACCCTCGCGCTTCTGGTTCTCTACTGCCACCGCTCAAAGATCATCCGGGCCTATGCGCTCTTTCAGCGGATCTGGCGGCCGGACTGGCCGATGCTCGGCCAGATTTTCGCGCTGGGGTCCGGGATCAGCGCGACGCTTCTGGCGGAGGTCGGGCTCTTTGCGGCGACCTCCGTGATGATCGGGTGGATTGGGACGGTGCCCCTCGCGGCGCATGGCATCTCGCTCCAGGTGGTCTCGGTGATCTTTATGATCCCGATGGGCCTCTCGAGTGCCGCCACAGTGCGCGCGGGGCGAGCGCTTGGGCGGCGCGACGCGGAGGGGCTCTACCGCGCGGCGATCACCGTCAACGCACTGGCGCTGGGCGTCGCGGTCGTCGCGGCTGTCATCTTCTGGGCGGTGCCAGAGCCTTTGATCCGGCTCTTCCTCGACGCCGAGACCGAGGATGCGGCGGCGATCGTGGCCTATGGCGTGCCACTCCTGGCCGTTGCGGCGCTCTTTCAGCTCGTGGACACGCTGCAGGTGGTGATGCTCGGCCTTCTCCGCGGGATCCGCGACATTCGCGTGCCCCTCGGTGTCGCAGTCGTCAGCTACTGGGGGATCGGCGTGCCGGTGGCCTACCTGCTCGGCTTTCCGCTCGGGATGGGCGGGCCCGGGGTCTGGCTCGGCCTCCTCGCGGGCCTCCTCGTCGCCGGAGCGGCCTTTGCGCTCCGCTTCCACGTCATGTCGCGCCGCGTTATGGTGTGAGCGCTGTGCGGAGCGCGTGCCAGGACCGTTTTGGCGTGCGGGCGAGCGTTCCGAAATCGACGTGAACAAGACCGAAGCGCTTCTCATATCCGAGCGCCCATTCGTAATTGTCGAGAAGCGACCAGATGAAGTAGCCCTTGACCGGCACGCCCGCCTCGACGGCGCTGCGGATCTCGGCAAGATGCGCCTCCAGATACGCGATCCGCTCCGGATCGTCGACCACACCGCCCTCCGGCATGTCTCCGGCCGACATGCCGTTTTCGGTCACGTAAATCGGCAGGGTTGGTGTGTACTCCTCATGGATCCGGCGGAGGAGAGTGCCGAGGCCCTCCGGCCGGATTTCCCATCCCATCGTCGTCGTCTCGAGCGGGCCAGGCACAGTGGCGTAGCCTGGAAAGGCGCCGGTCCCGTCGCCAACGAGGAGCTTTCGCGTGTAGTAGTTCAGCCCCACCCAGTCGATTGGCGCTGCGATGGCGTCGAAGTCGTCTGCCCACCCCTCGGGGAGGTGCGGCTCCAGCCCCGCCAGGGCTTGCGCGGGGTAGGCGCGGCGGAAGACGCCGCCGAGAAACCAGCGGTTGTAGATCGCGTCATAGGTTTCTGCCGCGGTGGCGGCTTCTTCGGTTTCGTCGCCGGGCTCGGCAAACTCCATGTTGACGACGATGCCGATGTTGCCCTGACCTTCGGCCCGCATGGCCGAGACCGCCTGGCCATGGGCGAGCATCACATGATGCATCGCCCGCGCCGCCGCGCGGATGTCGCGGAGACCCGGCGCGTGGTGGCCTTCGAAATGCGAGAGCCAGGCGACGCACCAAGGCTCGTTGATCGGCGCGACGGCAGCCAGCCGATCGCCGAGCCGGCCCGTCACCACCCGCGCAAACTCGGCAAATCGGTCGGCCGTCTCTCGGTTGGTCCAACCGCCGTGATCGGCGAGCGCGACGGGAAGCTCCCAATGGTAAAGCGTCGCGAAGGGTCGGATGTCGCGCGAGAGCATCCCGTCGACCAGCCGGTCGTAGAAGTCGAGGCCATCGGGGTTCACAGTCCGCCCATCCGGCATGATCCGAGCCCAGGAGGTCGAGAACCGGTAGGCGCCGAGGCCCGCTTGCGCCACAAAGTCCAGATCCTCCGCCCAGCGGTGGTAGTGGTCGCAGGCGAGATCGCCGTTCTCGCGGTTGACGACATTTCCGGGTGTCGCGGCGAAGGTGTCCCAATGCGTGAGGCCCGCGCCACCGACACGATGTCCCTCGATTTGATAGCTTGACGTGGCCGTGCCAAACTCGAACCCCGGCGGAAAATCCGCCCGGGTGAAGCCGAAATCCGTGCTCATGGTCTTTCCTTTTGGCAGTCGAACGTTCCCCCGCCAGACCGCCGAACCACCTTGCGCTGCACAAGGGGGGGCGCGTCAAGGCCCCGCAGCCTCACTGCCGCCCCCCGTTGACACAACCGGAGAGCGCCGACATCCTCTGCCCATCGCGGCGCTGGCCTCGCGTGCCTTCGCCGAACAAGATCCTTGGGAGGGGACACCATGGCACTCAAGACCACTGGCCTCAGCGCTGCGCTGGCGCTGATGGCGGGCGCATCATTCGCTCAGGATTTCGTGTTTACACCCGGCGAGGGGCCCTTCAGCTGGGAAAGCTACGAGAGCTTCGCGGCCGCGCACGACCTCTCGGGTGAGGAGGTCAGCCTGACCGGACCCTGGACCGGCCTCGATAAGGAGCTTGTCGAGAGCGTCCTCGCATATTTCGAGGCGGCAACAGGGGCGACCGTGACGTATTCCGGCTCCGAGAGTTTCGAGCAGGACATTGTGATCGCAGCCCGCGCGGGCTCGGCCCCCAACATCGCCGTCTTCCCGCAACCGGGCCTCGTCGCGGACCTTGCGGCGCAGGGCTACATTGCCGCCATGACACCCGAGACGTCCGACTGGGTGCGAGAGAACTATGCGGCCGGCGACAGCTGGGTCGATCTTGCGACATTCGCTGGACCGAATGGTGATGAGGGGCTCTATGGCTTCTTCTACAAGGTCGATGTCAAAAGTCTTGTTTGGTACGTGCCCGAGGCCTTTGAGGAGGCCGGGTACGAGGTCCCCGAAACGCTGGAGGATCTGAAGGCGCTGACCGATCAGATTGTGGCCGACGGCGCTGTGCCTTGGTGCATCGGTCTCGGGTCGGGTGCGGCGACGGGTTGGCCGGCAACGGACTGGGTCGAGGACATGATGCTCCGCACGCAGCCCGCCGAGGTCTATGACGCCTGGGTCGCCAACGAGGTCAAGTTTACCGACCCCCGCGTGATTGCCGCGATTGAGGAATACGGCCACTTCGCGAAGACGGATGCGTACGTGGAGGGTGGCGCGGCCTCTGTCGCCAACACGGACTTCCGTGACAGCCCCGGCGGCCTCTTCGAGTTTCCGCCCGAATGCTACCTCCACAAGCAGGCGACCTTCATCCCGACCTTCTTCCCGGAAGGAACCGAGCTCGGTCTCGACGTCGATTTCTTCTACTTTCCGGCCTATGCGGGCAAGGACCTCGGCGCGCCGGTCCTCGGCGCCGGCACGATGTTCTCGATCACCAATGACAGCGACGCGACCCGCGTCCTGATCGAGTTTCTGAAGACGCCGATCGCGCA
>JBCCWM010000379.1:0-4737 GCA_039193505.1 Pseudomonadota bacterium
CGGCTTCAGGGTGACTGGCGCCGTCGGACACGGCCTTCAAGACGCGGATGCGCAGATCGAGGGAGAGGGCTTTCGACCTGTCCGCCGGCCTCCTTCTCCGGCGGGCCTCTCGACGCAAACCGCACACCCGAGGGGACCCCCCGTGATCCAATCAGATGGGCTTCCGATCTAATAGGGTCGACTTTGCAGTGCCCATGGCGTGGCGTCTTTCTGGTCCTCGTCGACGCGTCGCTCCGTTGAACAGAAGGCCACGCCCCGACCGGTGGCAGCTCCCGCGCCGACAGACGCCGAGGGCTCTAAGGGTCCGGGTCGAGCCACTAGGGCTCGGCGAGCTCTGTCACGATCTCAACCTCGCTCTCGAGCGTGCGGTGGACCGGGCACTTGTCCGCGATCTCCAGGAGGCGCCCACGTTGCTCGTCGTCAAGCGGACCCTCGAGGGTGATCACACGGCGGAACTGATCGATCTTACCCTCGCCGGTCATGCAGGTTTCGCAGTCGCTTGCGTGAATCTTGTCATGGACGATGTCGACCGAAACACCGGCCAGCGGCCACTTCTTGCGCCGCGCATACATCCGGATCGTCATCGAGGTGCAGGCGCCGAGTCCGGCCGAGACGAACTGGTATGGCGACATCCCCGCATCCGTGCCGCCGAAGGCTTTCGGTTCGTCCGCGCGGGTGAAATGGCGGGGGCCGGCGGACACATGGTTCAGAAACCCGTCTGGGTCCGCCTCGGCGACGCGCACGATCCCCTCCGGCGCGCCGACGGGGGCCGCGGGCGGCGTCATTCGGACATAGCGGCGGACCCAGGCGGCGATGACCTCGGCCGCGTACTCCGCATCCGCCGCACGGGTGATCAGATGATCGGCGTCGTCGAGCGTAACGAAGCTTTTCGGGTGTTTCGCCGCAGTGAAGATGGCCGAAGCGTTCTCAATTCCCACCGTCGTGTCGGTCGGCGCATGCAAGATTAGAAGCGCACGCTTCAGACCAGCCACGGCGCCCGTAAGTTCCGCTTCACGGATGTCTTCGAGGAACGCCCGCCGGATCGTAAAGGGCCGACCTCCGAGCGAGACTTCGGCGGACCCCTCGGCCTCGATCTCCGCGACGTGCTCGGCAAAGTTATGGGCGACATGGCCCGGGTCGGACGGCGCCCCGAGAGTGACGACGGCGCGCGCAGATGGAATCTCAGCGGCCGCTTTCAGGACCGCAGCACCGCCGAGCGAATGACCGATCAGAATGTCGGGTGCCTGGCCAAGGCTCTCGAGATGGCGCGCGGCGCGCACAAGATCGTCAACGTTCGATGAAAAATCGGTGTTCTCGAACTCTCCCGCGCTGTGGCCGAGCCCGGTGAAGTCGAAGCGCAACACGGCGATGCCCATTGCGGCAAGGCGCTGACCGATCCGCCGCGCGGCTGGGATGTCCTTGGAGCAGGTGAAGCAATGCGCGAAGAGCGCGGTGGCCTGCGGGAGGCCTGCCGGCATGTCAAGACGGGCGGCGAGGCGCGCGCCGGAATGCCCCTCGAACGTGATCTTCTCCATGGCTGGCTCCTCACCGTGGCGTTGCCCAGGGCATATGAGAACGGCAGTGCCGGCGCTGCAACCGCCGCGCGCTTCTTTCGCAGAGAAGTGACGTCGATATGAAGCGACTGAAAGCGACACGGCCAGGGCGCGAATGTGGCAGCGCGCCAACCAACACACAGCGAGCCTCTCGGTAGGAGGAGGGCCCTCGCATGACCGTGCACCACGCCGACACCCGCAAGATCGACCCGAGCCGGCAGCGCCCTGACGGGACGCCTGCCGACCCAGACCGTGTGGAGATCGGACCGACGGAGCTTGCCTTTGCGGAATGGGCAGCGGCGGGCCTCGAGGCGCCGCACCTGCCGACGATGCGGCAGTACCGCCTGGACCGGCTCGTCTCGGAAATGGCTCGGCGCGACTTGGCTGGCCTCTTCCTCACGGACCCGCTCAACATCCGCTATGCGACCGACACGACGAACATGCAGATCTGGAACATGCACAATCCATTCCGGGCCGTGCTGGTTCTCGCGGATGGCTACATGGTCGTGTGGGACTACAAAACGGCGCCCTTCCTCTCGAGCTTCAACCCGCTGGTGCGGGAGGCGCGCACGAGCGCCAGCCTCTTTTACTTTGAAGTGGGCGACAGGGGGCACGAGGCCGCGGACGCATTGGCGGGGGAGGTCGATGCGCTCCTTCGCGCGCATGCCGGCTCCAACCGGCGGCTCGCTGTCGACAAGCTCATGCTTCACGGCGTGCGCGCGTTCGAGGCAGTGGGCCTCACGCTTCTTGACGGCGAGGAGGTGGCCGAGAAGGCCCGCGCAATCAAAGGGCCGGACGAGGTTCGGGCGATGCGCTGTGCCTTGCACACCTGCGAGGCGGCGATGGCCGAGATGGAGCGGGGCACGCTGCCCGGCATGAGCGAGGTGGAGATCTGGGCGATGCTCCACGCTGGCAACATCAAACGAGGGGGGGAGTGGATCGAGACCCGGCTCCTCGCAACCGGCCCGCGGACAAGCCCCTGGTTTCAGGAGTGCGGGCCGAGGCGCCTCCGACCGAACGAGATCCTCGCCTTCGACACCGATCTCGTCGGGCCTTACGGGCTCTGCGCCGACATCTCGCGCACGTGGTGGATCGGCGACAAGCCACCCCGGCCCGACATGATCTCGGATTTCCGGATGAGCGTCGATCACATTGAAGAGAACATGGCCCTTCTCCGCCCCGGCGTCAGCTTCCGTGAACTGACTGAGGCCGGTCATCACCTGCCGCCGGCCTACCAGCGGCAGAAATATGGGTGCAAGTTTCATGGCGTCGGCCTCTGTGACGAGTGGCCGATGATCCCCTATCCGGACGGATGGCGGCCCGGAGCGCTCGACGATTACGTGGTGGAGCCGGGCATGTGCTTCTGCGTGGAGGTGCTGACCAGCCGCGAGGGCGGGGATTTTTCGATCAAACTCGAAGAGCAGATTGTGGTGACCGAGACCGGGGTGGAGAACCTGACCCGCTATCCGTGGGACGCGCGGTTGATGGGCATGGCGTGAGAGGGGGATTTTAGCGACACCGCGCCTTTGCGCTCACTCACCGGGGCGCCCGAGAGGCGTTTCACAAAAACCCAGAAGAGGCCCGTTGAGGCCGCCCGCTTCATGTGCACGCGCACCCGGACGGGTGACATGCGATAGTCGAAGACGTACTCGATCATCGTGTTCAGGTGTCGCCGGCTCGCCCCTTGGAAGAACACTCCGGCAAACTCAGGCGTGTTGGTGCATGGCGCGACCTCGGTGAAAAAGTTCCGGCCGATGACATCCTTTGCGTCCCGGCCGGTCAGGGCGCTCTCAGCGCTGTTGTAGACGAGCACCGTGCCCTCTTTGTCCAGCTGGATTGCGCCGAACGGAAGTTCGTCAACGCCTTCCGGCGGCAAATTGGCAAGTGCATTTTCAATATCTTCTTGACCAAATCGGATGAGCTTCATGCGTGTCCCCCGCATCCACCACATCCGTGGATACGGTCTAGCCTTGAACAACCCGTAAACAAAAAGGCGCCCCCGATTGGGGGCGCCCTGTCCTGCAGTGATCCGAAACGGGATCAGCAGCTGTAGTACATCTGGAATTCAACCGGGTGAGGCGTGTGCTCGAACGCGTAGACCTCTTCCCACTTGAGTTCCATGTAGCCCTCGATCTGGTCCTTCGAGAACACGTCGCCCGCGAGCAGGAAGTCGTGATCGGCTTCGAGGCTCTCCATCGCTTCGCGCAAGGAGGCGCAGACCGTCGGGATGCCGGCGAGCTCCTCGGGCGGCAGGTCGTAGAGGTCCTTGTCGTTGGCTTCGCCCGGGTGGATCTTGTTCTTGATGCCGTCGAGCCCGGCCATCAGGAGGGCCGCGAAAGCGAGATAGGGGTTGCCGGCCGGATCGGGGAAGCGGCACTCGACGCGCTTGGCCTTCGGGCTTTCGGTCCACGGGATCCGCACGGAGGCGGAGCGGTTGCGGGCCGAGTAGGCGCGCAGAACCGGTGCCTCGAAGCCCGGGATCAGCCGCTTGTAGGAGTTTGTGGTGGCGTTGGTGAAGGCGTTGATCGTCTTCGCGTGCTTCAGGAGGCCGCCGATGTAGTAGAGCGCCTCATCCGAGAGATCGGCGTACTTGTCACCGGCAAAGAGCGGTGCGCCGTCTTTCCAGATCGACATGTTGACGTGCATGCCGGTGCCGTTGTCGCCCGCGATCGGCTTCGGCATGAAGGTCGCCGACTTACCGTAGGCCTGCGCCACCTGGTGGATGACGTATTTGTACTTTTGGAGCGCGTCGGCCTGTTTGGTCAGGCTGTCGAAGATCATGCCGAGCTCATGCTGACAGGACGCCACTTCGTGGTGGTGCTTGTCGACCTTCATGCCCATGCGCTTCATGGTCGACAGCATCTCGGAGCGGAGGTCCATCGCCGCATCGACGGGCGGCACGGGGAAGTAACCGCCTTTGACGCCTGGGCGGTGACCCATGTTGCCCATCTCGTACTCGGTGGCGGTGTTCCAGGACGCGTCTGCCGCGTCGACCTCGTAGCCGACCTTGTTGATCGAGTTGGAGAATTTGACGTCGTCAAAGAGGAAGAACTCAGCCTCCGGCCCAAAGAACGAGGTGTCGCCGATGCCGGAGGACTTGAGGTAGGCCTCCGCTTTGACGGCCGTGGAGCGCGGGTCGCGCCCATACGCCTCTCCGGTGTCGGGCTCGACCACGTTGCAGTGC